>JASHVC010000785.1 GCA_030039655.1 Xanthobacteraceae bacterium
CAATTTTTCCGCAAGATCGGTGGCAAGTCGGTGGTCGACCGCGAAGCGATCGCCCAGATCGCACGCGACGTGGTGAAAGACATCGGTTACGACCAAGAAGGCTTTTCCTATCACGGCGCGGACGTCGAGGTGCTGCTGCATGGCCAGTCGCCCGACATCGCCATGGGCGTCGATGCCAAGAAGAAAAAGTCCGGCGAGGAAGAAGGCGCCGGCGACCAAGGCATGATGTTCGGCTTCGCCTGCACCGAAAGCGAGGTCTATGAGAAAAATTCGTTTATGCCGGCGCCGATTTATTTCGCCCACAAAATCCTGAAAGTGCTGTCGGACAAGCGCCGCTCCGGCCAATTGTTTGATCTTCAGCCCGACGCCAAGAGCCAGGTCACGGTTCAATACGTCAACGGCAAGCCAGTCGGCTGCACCAAGGTCGTGGTCTCTACCCAGCACAACGAGAAAAATCGCAACGCCAAGAAGTACACGCCCGGCATGGTCAAGGACATGATCGCCACTGCGGTGGAATCCGCCTTGCCAAAGGGCTGGATGCCGAAACGGCCGTCGGACTTTCTGGTGAACCCGACCGGGAATTTCGTGGTCGGCGGACCCGACGGCGATTGCGGCCTCACGGGCCGGAAGATCATCGTCGACACCTATGGGGGCTACGCGCCCCACGGCGGCGGCGCGTTCTCCGGCAAAGACCCCACCAAGGTGGATCGCTCTGCAGCCTATGCGGCGCGCTATCTCGCCAAGAACGTCGTGGCCGCTGGTCTCGCCGACCGCTGTACGATCCAGGTCGCCTACGCGATCGGGGTCGCCGATCCCATGTCGCTTTTGGTCGATACCCACGGTACCGGCAAAGTCGAAGAGAAGAAACTGGAGAAGATTCTCCCGGAGCTGTTTCGTCTCACGCCGACCAATATCCGGCGCACGCTCAAGCTGAACCGGCCGATTTACCGGCGCACCGCGGCTTACGGCCATTTCGGCCGCGCCCCTGAAAAGGATGGCGGCTTCTCGTGGGAACGCACGGACCTCGCCGATCAGCTCAAGCGCACGCTGCGATAAGCGAGGCTGGTTTCAGCCCTTAATACTCGTCATGGCCGGCCACCCGGGCCGCGCTTGCGCGCGCCCCAGTGCAAGCTTGTGCCGGCCATCCACGTCTCTGCTATACGTTTGCAAAAAGACGTGGATGGCCGCGACAAGCGCGGCCATGACGACTCATGAAATTTGAATCTTACCAGCCCCGCACATTCTTTGGACGGCGCAAAGGTCACAAGCTGCGTCCGCGCCAAGCGCAACTGATCGAGACATTATTACCGCTGCTGGCGCTTGATCTTTCCCGGCCGGCGCCGGCCGATCTCCGCACGTTGTTTCCGGTACCGGTCGACGTTGTCGCGCTGGAGATCGGTTTCGGCGGCGGCGAATCGATGATCGCGCAGGCGCGCGAGCATCCACGCACCGGCATGATCGGCGTCGAACCTTTCATCAATGGAATGGCCAAGGCGCTCGCCGCGATCGAAGGCGAGGGGCTACGCAATATCCGTCTGCACTTCGACGACGCCGTAAGCCTGATCGCCTGGCTTCCTGAGGCATCTCTGGCTCGTATCGATCTGATCCATCCCGATCCGTGGCCGAAACGCCGGCATTGGAAGCGCCGCTTTGTCCAGGATGAAATGGTGGGCAGCCTCGCCCGCGTGCTGCAGTCAGGAGGCGAGTTTCGTTTCGTTACCGACATTGCCGATTACGCCGCCTGGACGCTGCTACGCCTGCTAAGATCGGAGCACTTCGCGTGGACCGCGCAATGCGCCGATGATTGGCGCAAGCCCTGGTCTGGATTTGCGCAGACCCGCTACCACGCCAAAGCCGCCCGCGAAGAGCGCGCGTCGTGCTTTCTCGTCTTTCACAAAATTTGAAGGGCCACCGGCCCTTATGGAAGCCGCCGCGCTTGCCAGAAACGGACGACACGTTGCGCGGTCAACGCCGAGAGGCGGCTGTAGTTGGCGAAGGCTTCATCGAAAAACGCGTTCGAGGTGTCTTTTTGGATCGGCCGCACCAACAACATCGCCTTCGCGGTCGGCCAGCCGAGTCCCACCGCCTTGCAAATAATCAGCACAGGGTCGGGGCGCGCGCTGCTCATGACGCGATCGGCGATGGTGACCGGCACTTTGGCGAGCGTAGCAAGCGCGACCACTCCTTCTTCGTATTTGCCCTCTTGGCACAAAGTGGTCACCACCGCTTCGGTCAACTGGCCGGCGCTGCTCAAGTCGCGCACCGCGCGCTCGGCTGCGCTAAAGTCCCGCGATGTACTGCCGGTCACAATGCTTACGGCAGGGCTGGCGGGCGCGGCTTCAATTTCGATCACCGCTTCCAGCGCCGCACGATCCTCTTCTGCTCGACGCTCCGGAACTTCGATGTCCGTCGCGGAAGCAGCGCGGCCGCGATTATCCGCCACCCGCCGCACCACGTCATGATTGCCGCGGCGCACCAGCACGTCCGCGACGGCGTCGCTGTGCAGCGGACGCGCAGCGATCGCCAACAGATGGGCTTGTCCCTTGGTGTTGGCGATGTCGATCAGGTCGGCGTCACGCAAGCACGGCGACAGTTGCAGGACCGGACCCGCAACGGCGATGTCGTCGTCACGCGCAAGAGTTCGCAACGCACGCGCCGGCGCCTTCGTCAGCGGCGCTAAGCGGGCTGACAGCTCAGCGCGGTCTTTGCTGTCAACATTTTCAACGAGGAGCCCGAACACGTCGTCAAACAAGTCAACGTGCAGTTCATTGTAAGTACCGGCCCCGTGGAGGAACAACGTCGTAACGCGTCGCAGGGTGTCGACACGTTTGTCGCGCGACCCATGGACAACGACGTGTTCGAGTTCCGGAATCAGCGAGAGAACGGCACTCATTCAGGCATCAGCAAGTGACGCAACACACCGGTTCGAGCTCATATTTTTGAGCCCATGCTTGATCTCTGATTACCGGCCACTCGTTACCGATGCCTGAAGGGCCGTAAGGCCTTGCGCTGGCCCAATAAAGCGCTATATTTGGCCTGTCCGTCATGGATACCTCATAACGGTCGGATAGTCCGAACGGTTTTGAGAGTGGGTTCCCCCGGGGCCCGCTCTTTTTTATTACCCAAGGCCGACCCCGTGCCGGACACGCAAGATCTCGAGCATGATCCGGAAAAGTGGATATCGGTTATCCGAAAAGATCATGCTCCAGCTGGGAATCTAGACCGCGAAGCATGGACGAGAGAGCCGAGACCTTCGCCAATGCGACTTTTGCTGACGAACCGCGGCTCATCACTGAGCCGGGGCGGGCTGCGCGCGTCGCCGCGCTGGCGGAGCCAGTGCTCGCGGAACTGGGCTACCGGCTGGTGCGCGTGCGCGTTTCTGGGCTTGCCGGATGTACCGTGCAGATCATGGCCGAGCGGCCGGACGGCACCATGGCCATCGAGGATTGCGAAGCCGCGTCGCGGGCGCTGTCTCCGGCGCTGGACGCCGCCGATCCGATCGAAGGGTCCTACCGGCTGGAGATTTCTTCGCCCGGCATCGACCGGCCGCTGGTGCGGCGTTCGGATTTCGACCGTTATGCGGGCCACGTGGCTCACGTGGAAATGCAGGCGCCCATCGCCGGCCGCCGCCGCTTTCGTGGCGAACTTAACGGGACGGAAGGCGAGTGCGTGCGACTTCGCTGCGGCGGCGACAGTGCGGCCCCCGAGGGCGCCGACGTGCTGCTGCGGATCGACGACATGATGGAGGCAAGGCTCGTTCTCACCGACGCACTCGTTTCCGAGTCGCTGCGGCGGAGCAAACACGCCGAACGACAGGCAAAAAGCGCCGAGGAACGTGAATTGCGGCGCCGAGACAAACACGTGAACGCCGCGCTGGAGCAAATCCGGCGCGTACCCCAACCCGATGGAGAGTGACGCATGGCGACGGTAAGCGCCAACAAGCTCGAACTACTGCAGATAGCCGATGCCGTGGCGAGAGAAAAGGCGATCGATCGAAAGATCGTGCTCGCCGCCATGGAAGACGCGATCGCCAAGGCCGCACGCTCGCGTTACGGCAGCGAGACCGAAGTGCGCGCCGAAATCGACGCCAAGAGCGGTGAGCTTCATCTCTCACGCCACATGCTGGTGATGGAGGCCGTGGAAAATCCGGCGATGCAGATCAGCCTCGAGGATGCGCGCCGGCGGCATCCCGCGGCGCAGATCGGCGATACCATCGCGGACCCGCTGCCGCCGCTGCCTTTTGGACGCATCGCCGCGCAGTCGGCCAAGCAGGTGATCGTGCAGAAGGTGCGCGAGGCCGAGCGCGACCGCCAATACGACGAATTCAAGGATCGCATCGGCGACATCGTCAACGGGATCGTCAAACGGGTCGAATACGGCAACGTCGTCGTCGATCTCGGCCGCGGCGAAGCCATCGTCCGCCGCGACGAGATGTTGCCGCGCGAAGTCTTCCGCAACGGCGACCGCATCCGCGCCTACATCTACGATGTTCGCCGCGAGCAGCGCGGGCCGCAAATCTTCCTCTCGCGCACGCATCCTGAATTTATGGCCAAGCTGTTCGCGCAGGAGGTTCCTGAAATCTACGATGAGATCGTGGAGGTAAAATCGGTCGCGCGCGATCCCGGTTCGCGCGCCAAGATCGCAGTGACCTCCCGTGACTCCTCGGTCGATCCGGTCGGCGCCTGCGTCGGCATGCGCGGCTCGCGCGTGCAGGCCGTGGTCAACGAGCTCCAGGGTGAGAAGATCGACATCATCCCTTGGTCGTACGAAATTGCCACCTTCGTGGTGAACGCGCTGGCGCCGGCCGAAGTCAGCAAAGTGGTGATCGACGAGGAGCGCGACCGCATCGAAGTCGTGGTCCCTGATCAGCAGCTTTCGCTCGCCATCGGGCGGCGCGGCCAGAATGTGCGGCTGGCGTCGCAACTGACCGGAAAGGACATCGACATCCTCACCGAGCAGGAAGAGTCAGAGCGCCGCCAAGCCGAGTTCGAGAATCGCACGCGTATCTTCATCGATGCCCTCAACGTCGACGAAGTGATCGGGCAACTACTGGCATCGGAAGGGTTCAACTCGGTCGAGGATTTGGCCCTGGTGGACCTCAAGGAGCTCGCGAGCATCGAGGGCTTCGACCAAGACACCGCCCAGGAACTGCAAACCCGCGCCCGCGACTATCTCGCCAAAATCGAGTCCGAGCTGGACGAAAAGCGCAAGGAGCTTGGCGTCGAGGACGCGCTCAAGGATATCCCGGGCGTCACCACCGCCATAATGGTCCGCTTCGGCGAGAACGACATCAAGACGGTCGAGGATCTTGCGGGCTGCGCCACCGACGATCTCGCCGGCTGGACCGAACGCAAGGATGGCGAGGCGGTCCGCCAGGCCGGTATCCTCGACGGCATCGATATTTCGCGCGACGAGGCCGAGGCGATGATCATGCAGGCGCGCCTGAAAGCCGGCTGGATCACCGAGGCCGATCTCGCTCCGCCGGTCGCCGAGGAGGCCCCGGCCGCCGAGGCATCGGCCTGAGACCGGAAAGAACAGAACGCACGCATGACCACCCAACCCCACCATATCGGCCAACCCGGCGAGCTCGATCGCGGGCCCCGCGCGCGCGAACGCGAACGCTTCTGCGTCGCCACCCGCACGGTGCAGCCCGTTTCGGACTTGATCCGCTTCGTGGTCGGCCCCGATGGCGAGGTGGTCCCCGACATCAAGAGCAAACTGCCGGGCCGCGGCGTTTCGGTAACCGCAACCCGTGAAGCACTCGAAGAGGCGATCAAACGCAAGGCTTTCGCCCGCGGATTCAAAGGGGACGTCCGATCACCTGCCGATCTTGTGGCTCGGACCGAACGGCTACTGGAACAGGCCGTGATCGACGCCCTGGCCGTGGCCCACAAGGCCGGGCTGGTCGCGCCGGGCTTTAGCAGGGCCGCAACGGCGCTCGAACACGACGACGTGGTGGCCCTGCTCCACG
>JASHVC010000786.1 GCA_030039655.1 Xanthobacteraceae bacterium
GCTCGAATGAAAAAGGCCTACCTTAGCTCGCTGGTCTAGAGGGGCGCTTCGACCGCGCAGCAAGTTTTTCAGGAAACAGTGATGATCCATCTTCGTCGTTCACTTGCCCGCCACTCACTTGCCATGCTCGCAGTGGTCGCGAGCGTCTTTCTGGCGTCCGGCACCGCGGCGATAGCACAGGAGCACCCCGGCGGCCGACCCGGCGCCCGCCAAGAACAGGGCCGCCAGGGCGGGCCCGGACGGCAGGAGGAAAACGGACCCGGTGTACTTTCCCTTCTGCCCGCCGACGCCATTAGCGAGCACGGCGTCGACACGCCTGGCGGAAAACTGAATTACACCGCGACTGCCGGCACGTTCTCGCTGTTTGATCAATCGGGCGAGCGCTCCGCCGCGGTGTTCTACACCGCCTACGTGGTGAAGACCGCCAACCCGGCCAGCCGGCCGGTGACCTTCGTGTTCAACGGCGGCCCCGGCGCTGCTTCTGCGTTCCTCAATCTCGGGCTTGTCGGTCCGCGCTTGGCCGAATTCGGCTTGGGTGGACATGACGGTTCCAACGTCCGCATGGTGGACAATCCGGACACTTGGCTCGCTTTCACCGATCTGGTGCTGATCGATCCGGTCGGTACCGGCTGGAGCAGACCGGCCAGACCCGATGGCGGCAGCGCCTTCTGGGGCGTGACCACCGACGCCGAGTCGGTGGCAAAAGTGATCGCCCTCTACGTCGCGAAGAACGGCCGGGTCACCTCGCCGAAATTCCTGTTAGGTGAAAGTTACGGCGGATTCCGTGCCGCCAAGGTAGCGCGCGCGCTGCAAAGCGAGCAAGGTATCTCGGTCGGCGGCATTCTCATGTTGTCGCCGATGCTGGAAGGCGCCTTCCAATTTGCCGGTGATCGCTTCGCGCTCGGCGCCGCGCTGAGGCTCCCGTCACTCGCGGCCGCCGAACTCGAGCGCAAAGGCACTTTCAGCAAGGAGGCGTTGGCGCAGGCGGAGCATTTCGCCCTTACTGACTATCTCACGACCCTTGCGGGGCCACCGTTGCGCGGCGATGCGGCGAAAAATTTCTATGCACGCGTCGCGGCGATGACTGGACTGTCGCAGGACGTGGTGGCGGAATCGCGCGGCTTCATTTACGACGCCTATGTCAAGAATCTGCGGCTGAGCGACCACAAGATCGTGAGCCGCTACGACGCGACCTTCGCGTCAGACGATCCTGATCCGGAATCGCCGACGGCGCGCGGCCCCGATCCCATCCTCGATGGCGCGGTGCGCTCCTATGGCAGCGCATTTGTGGCTTATGCGCGCGACGAACTCGGCTTCAAAACCGATATGACCTACAATCTGCTCGCGTCCAGCATTTCTGGCGAATGGAAATGGGGCGATCGCCGCGCACAGCCGAGCGTCGCCGACGATTTGCGCGTGCTGCTGTCGCTTACGCCCACGTTCCGGCTGATGATCGCCCACGGCTACAGCGACATGGTCACGCCATACGCCGTGACGCGCTATGTGCTCGATCACTTGCCGGCCAGCGAAACCGAGGAGCGCGCGCAGCTGCGGCTCTATCGGGGCGGCCACATGTTCTACATCGATCCGGACTCGCGCAAAGCGTTCACCGCCGACGCGCGCACGATGTACGTGCCGCCCTGAGCAGGCGAGGTCGTCGAGGCTGTGATCAAATACTGAGCAGTGCGGGAGCGGCGCTTTGTCTCACCATTCGACGGGGCTCTCGCCCAATCTCACCGCTTATGGAATAGCTGTTTTCCTACAAGACGCGTAACGCGTCTGTGTGAACGAAGGGTGCTCATCCACCCGGGACTAACTCACTTTCTCGTTTCCTTTTACATGACAATTCGTAATATAGTGCCAAATCTGCTTGTTTAAGTAGAGGGGAAGCCGTTTGGTCTAAGTGGCCGACCTTCATAAGAAACCCAAGAACACCGCAAGAGGAGAACGCGATGTCCAAGGATCGTCTCAGCATGCCTGTACGGCGGCGGACAATACTGAAGGCCGGTCTTGCGATCGGCGCCATGCAGGTTGCAAGTCCTTTCGTCGTAAAATCGCTCGCAGATGAAACGGTCAAGATCGGGCTCGATAATCCGCTGACCGGAACCTACGCTGCGCTCGGCAAGAACGAATTGATCGGCGCCCAGCTAGCGTTGGATCAAATCAATGGTAAAGGCGGCATCCTCGGACGTAAGGTCGAGCTATTAGTCGAGGACTCCACCAGCGCCGATACCGCCACCGCGGTGCAAAAGGCGAATAAACTGATCGATCGCGACAAGGTCAATTTCCTGCTCGCCAACGTCAACTCGGCGCTGGCCCAGGCAACGGCGAACGTGGCGTTCGAGAAGGGCGTGTTCATGGTCGATCCGGGCGGACATACCGATACGGTGACAGGGACACAGTGCCACTGGAACGTCTTCCGCGTCTGCAACACCACACGTATGGAGACAAACTCTGTCTCAAAGTTGTTGCTCGATAAGTATGGAAAGAAGTGGTACTTCATCACTACCGACTATGCGTTCGGTCACGGCCTGCAGGCAGGATTCGAGGCGAGCCTGAAGATCGCCAATGGTACAAAGGTTGGCGGCGACTTGGTACCGCTGCAAAGTACAGATTTCTCGTCTTATTTGATCAAAGCGCAGTCTACCAGTCCCGACGCGATCATTTTGTTGCTTGCCGGTGACGATATGATCAACTGCCTCAAGCAAGCAGTTCAGTTTGGCCTGGATAAGAAGTTCCATATCGCGGGAGCGCAGCAGGAACTCGAAGTGAACGCGGGTCTGCCGCCCGAAGCGCTGTTCGGCGATTGGGTGTTCGAATGGTACTGGAAGCAGCCTGGCGTGCCGCACGTCGAAGAATTCGTCGCCGAAATTCGCAAGCGCACCGGGGGTAAAGTTCCGACGGCACGCACATGGTTCGGCTTTGCAGCGACGCACACTTGCGCACTGGCTGCCACAGCAGCGAACTCGCTGGAGCCGGTGAAGATGGCCAAGGCGATGCATGGCCTCGTGTTGCCGCCCGAAGTCGCGCTCATGCCGAACAAGGCGTATTATCGCGACGGCGACAATCAGTTGATGCCGACGCTGTTTGTTGGCCATTCACAGCCCGCGCCGGCCGGCGGCGATCCCGAGGATCTGTTTGCTGTCACGCAGTTGGTGAAGGGTGACGAGGCAGCGTTGCCCCTTGACCAGATCGGCTGCAAACTGGTTTGGCCGACCTAGTACGGAATTAGGCTCGGGTGCCGTGGCGGGCACCCGAGTTGTCTCAACTCCAAAGGGCCTCATACGTACCCTCGTCGTCTGTCAGGCCCGCCCATGCCATGTGGCGGGCCGACTCTTGATCGACACACCGGTAAGTGTTTCCTGAACGCCGCATGACGCAGCTCCTGCTTTTCAACATCTTCAATGGGCTCATCATCGGCGCCTTCTATGCGCTGATGGCGCTCGGGCTGTCGCTGATCCTGAACCTATCGGGTGTGATCAATTTCGCTCATGGCGGGTTCCTGGCAATCGGCGGTTATCTGGCCTACACGTTGATCCCGTTTTTGGGTTTTTGGGGAGCGCTGCTGGCGGCGCCTATTCTGACAGGGTTCATTGGCATTCTTGTCGAGCGCGTTCTGATCTCGCCGCTCTATGGGCGCGATCCGCTTTACAGCCTGCTCCTGACATTTGGCCTCGCGTTCATGATTGAGGACGGAACTCGCTTCATCTGGGGCGCGCAGAGCTTGCCCTATCAGATTCCGGGCTGGCTCGCGGCACCTCTGAGCAGCGAATACTTCTTTCTCACTGGGTATCGTCTTTTCATGATGCTGCTGGCGACGCTGGTGGTGCTAGGACTGTTCTTGATCCTAAATTACACCAGACTTGGCTTGCGCATTCGCGCGGGAACGCTCGACTTGGAAACGGTGTCAGTTCTTGGCGTTGACGTGCGCATCCTGCGCAACCTCAATTTCGGCTTGGGTATCTATTTGGCCGGCCTTGCCGGCGTCCTGGCCGTCGGCATGCTGGGATTGCAGCCGAATGTCGGTGACAACCTGATCATGCCAAGCTTCATCGCTATCATTGTCGGTGGGCTCGGGAGTCTGCCTGGTACCCTGCTCGGCGGCTTGTTGATCGGCGTAGCCTCTGGCGTCACTAGCGTATTCTTTCCTTCGGCGAGCGAGGCGGTCATCTATGTGATGATGGCGGCGGTGCTTATCATCCGGCCGCGTGGCTTGCTGGGTGAGGAGGGCCGGCTTTAATGGTCCGGTTCAAAACCACCTCGGACATCCTGATTTGGTTGATATTATTGGGGGCGCCATTTTGGCTGCCATCAGTCGGCAGCTATGTCGAGCTCGGCACTCACATCGTGGTGCTCGCCCTTGCCGCAATGGCACTCAATTTCCTGTTGGGCTTCACTGGCGTGCTGTCTTTCGGTCACGCCGCTTATTTTGGCCTCGGCGCCTATGGGACGGCCTTGACGATCAAGTATCTTTACCTGAGTACGCCGGTCGGCATGCTGGTCGGTATCGTCCTCGGTACCGTAGCTGCAGCAGTGATCGGCCTGATGATCGTGCGGCTCCGCGGCGTCTATTTCGCTATGTGCACCATTGCGTTCGGCCAAGTATTCTATTTTTTAGCGTTTCAGTGGTTTTCGCTGACTGGCGGCGATGATGGGGTGAGCGCCTGGCACCGCGTTCCGCTCAATTTGGGGTTCACGACCGTCGACATCCTCAGTAATAACAAGGCGTTCTATTACTTCGTACTCGCAGTATTCGCGTTGTCGGTGGGCCTGATGGCATTCCTACTCCGCTCTCCATTCGGCCGCACGCTTCTAGCGATCCGCGAGAACGAGCGTCGTGCGCGCTTCCTTGGTATTCCGGTCGACGCGCACATCTGGATGTCCTGGGTCATTTCCTGTTTCTTTGTCAGCGTTGCCGGAACGCTGTTCGCTTTGATGAATGACTTCGTGGATCCGCGCGCGATACGCTGGGATCAATCCGGCACCTTTGTTATCATGGCCGTGCTTGGCGGTATGCGGAACTTCTGGGGGCCGTTGATAGGCGCCGCGATTTACATCGCTCTTCAGGACTATCTTTCGAGCCATACGGAAAATTGGATGTCCTTTATCGGACTGTTCTTCGTCCTCATTGTGTTGTTCTTCCCGCGCGGCGTGCTCGGCATCATTCGGCGCAAGGTGGTATCGTGAGTCTCTTGCAGGTCCAGAAAGTCTCCAAACATTTCGGCAGCCTCGTCGCCGTCAGCGATGTTTCGATGACGGTCGAGCCCGGTGAGTTGCGTGCGGTCATCGGCCCCAACGGCGCCGGCAAGACCACGTTCTTCAATTTGATCACCGGATTTTTTCGACCCACGTCCGGAAACATAATCTTCAACGGCGAGGATATTACCGCTCTGTTGCCGGCGCGGCGGGTGTGGCGTGGCATCGCCCGCACCTTTCAAATCACCGAGGTGTTTCCCGAACTGACGGTTCACGAAAATCTGCGCATCTCCGTCGAAGTCGCCTCCGGCTTCCGCCTGCAGCCCTGGTTGTCGCGGGATAACGACGCAAAGATCAGGGCGCGGGTCGCGGAATTGCTCGAAATGGGCGGCTTGTCCGACAAGGCTGCTCGCTTGGTCGGCGAACTTGCGCACGGCGACCAGCGGTCAACCGAGATCATGATGGCGATTGCGCTCAATCCGCGTTTGCTGCTGCTCGATGAACCGACGGCCGGTATGGGCGAGCAGGAGACTTTCGTGATCATCCAGCTGATCCGCCGCCTGCACAAAGACAACAAGCTCACCATCGTCTTGATTGAGCACGACATGCGCGTTGTGTTTCACCTGGCCGACCGCATTATGGTGCTCGATCAGGGAAAATTCCTCGCGGAGGGCACGCCACAGGAGATCGCCAAGAACGAGGCGGTGCAAACTGCCTATTTGGGTAAGGCCGCATGACCGCCGCGCTGATCGCTGAAGGGCTCCATACCTATTACGGCAAGAGCCACATCCTGCACGGCGTCAGCCTAGAGGCGGCTGAAGGCCAAGTGACGGCGTTGCTCGGCCGCAATGGCGCCGGCAAGACCACGACGCTGCGCAGCCTGATGGGTCTGACGCCGCCGCGCGAAGGCAAGGTCACGATCCTTGGTACGCAGACGACGCGCTTGCCGCCTTTCCGCATCGCCGCACTCGGGGTCGGCTACGTGCCCGAAGGCCGCCGGGTGTTTGCCAATCTCACCGTGGATGAGAACCTGCGGGTCCCGATCGAGCGGCCGGGTCCGTGGACAACTGAGAGTATCTACAAATTGTTCCCGCGGCTGGGCGAGCGCAAATCCAACCGCGGCCGGCAGCTCTCCGGCGGCGAGCAGGAAATGCTCTCCATCGCGCGTGCGCTGCTCATCAATCCCAAGCTTCTCATTCTCGATGAGCCCTCGCAGGGATTGGCGCCGCTCATTGTGCGCGAAGTCTTCCGCATCGTGGCGCAGATGCGCTCCGAGGGCATTACGGTGCTGCTGGTCGAGCAGAATGTGCGCATGAGCCTTGAAATCGCGGATCACGCTTACGTCCTCGATGACGGCCACGTGGTGTATTCGGGGCCGGCACGCGAGCTTGCCGCCGACGAGGCGCGCGTGCAGTCGCTAGCGGGCGCCAGCGCCGAGGAATGGTCGCCGCCTGCGTAGGTAGAGCGTGATCCGGAAAAGCCTGTCCTCGGACTTGATCCGGGATGGATACCGGTTTTCCGAAAAGATCAGGCTCTAGCGAAGAGTCTAGCTGGTCTTATTGGGATCGAGGCCGAATTTGGCGCACCTGTTGGTGACCAGCCCCACATCCTTGCCGCCGGTGATGAGGGCCATTATGGCCGACGTCACTTTTCCGTCCGTAAGCTTGGCTTCGACGATATAGGCTTGGTGTCCGTCATATGGCGCATACGGGCTCTTCGCGTCCACGCTCGCACAGTAGCTGACCGAGTTGCCCGTCGTGGCGGCTGGAAACTTGGCCCAATGGTACTTTGCGGATGCTGGGTCCCGAAGCGAAGGCGACACCGCGTCCATGATGGCCTTCTTTTCGTCGGGGGCCAGGTCGCGCTGTGGGGCGTTGCTCGAGCCAAGTGCGGCGCTCGCCCCTGGACTGATGCCGCTCGATAGTCCGCCTGCGCAGGCCGATAGCGCGAGCATCGCGACCATGGCCAACAACATTCTCAAGTCCGTTACTTGCACCGGTCGTCCATTCCTAGACTGATCTGATATGTCGGCCACGAACAGCTTTTCCGCCGGCCACAACTGGAAACGGCAAGATTGGAAACGACCGGACGCGTCGGTGGCTGCACTCAGGTATGCAGCCACCATGAACGTTGCGGACGAACCGCGTCAACCCCTTCAAGAATCTTCACGGTTGCATCGTGCACTCAGCGCGACTCGTTGCGCTTCGCGAAAAGCGATTCGAATCGGTAATTGCAGCGACGCCGAAGCACGCGTGACGGTCAGCGCTGTGGATTAAGTGATTACTGTGGAAAACATTCGGCGAGACTCGCGTGGCGCCGCGGCGTTCGCACGCCAATATGGCTGCTACGGCCGTGAATCGCTCCGACTAGTGTTGATTGTGACGACGGAAGGAGTGCGGCGCCCGAAACATGTCCACTGTGGCTTTTCCGCACTAGAGCACCATCATGCGCCTACGTATGGTCCGTGCGTCCATGGCACGGGGGAATACCTCAATGAAGAAGCTTGCTTTAGCAATCATCGCGTTCCTTGCGGTCGCGACAATAGCTGGCTGTGCCACTCCATCGCCGCCTTGTTGCGTGACAAAGTGACGACGGAGTAACCGGTACACAGCAGGCACTTAATGGGGGAAGGGCCGGCCTCGTGTCGGCCCCTTTTCCTTTTTTGTTTTAGCTTTCGGGGTTTTCAAGGAAGCGGCATGCTGGCGCCAAGCGATCGGTTCAAGGCTCTGTGAGAGGCTTGCCGCGTGCGAGGTTACTTCTCGTTCGGTAAAATCGCCTTGACGGTTGCGATCAGTGATGGCGACGTCTCGTAAAGCTTGGCGACAAGCTGCTCCAGGCTTTCCGGCGACGTGTAGGTCATATCCATCTTGATATTCGCGGCTTCGGCGAGAAGCGCCGGGTCATGCGCTGCCGCGCTGATCGCCTTGCGCATCACCTCAACACGATCCTTCGGCACTTCCGGCGGGAAGACGTAGGGTCGGCCGAATTCTGTCGACGAAAATACGAATTGCATGAGCGTCCGCTGCTCGTCGGTCTTCGCATAGTCGAAGATCGACGGCACGTCGGGGATTTCCGGAATTGGCGCCTGCTCCGCGCGCAGCAGAAAGAAAAGCTTGCCGTCATGGATGAGCTGCTCGGCGATGCGGAATTGCGCATACGACGCGCACATGCCTTGCGTCTCGCCGCGCTGCGCGGCGAGCATCGCATCGCCCATGCCCTGGTAGCCCTCCACGATGTTGAACTTGGTGCCCAGCACCTTGTTGAGCACGGTCGGCACGATCGCCGGCGAGGACGTGGCGCCGGCGGCGCTGACGATGAATTCATGGGTAAACAGATCGGCCGGTGTTTTGATCGGGGCCGTGAACCAACGCACGCACACGCGCGCCGGGCGTGAGGTCGCGCCGAGCCAGAGGAAGCGGCGCGGATCCGCCGTGACGTTGGATTCACCGGTCAGCGCGTCGTTCACGATGTTGCGGGAAAACGAGCCGAAGACCGTGCCGTCGCGCGGCGCCTGCGCATAGAGATAATTGGCAGCGGCGACGCTGGCCGCCTGCGGCATGTTCTGCACGATGATGCCGGGTTCGCCCGGAATGTATTTGGGCAAGTACTTGGCGAGCAGGCGCGCGCCGAGGTCGTAGTCGTTCCCGGCCGGGAAACCGGCGATAAGCCGAATCTGCTTGTCCTTGTAGAAGTCCTGGGCGTTGGCGCCTGACCGACTGAGCAAGGCCATCAGCGACAGGCAGAAGGCGACGCCGAAGAGACGACCAATCCGCGACGCGATCGGTTTCATCGCGTGCGCCGACTGTTATTCGGCTGCGCGCTTGTGCGCCAGCGCTTCGGCAGCCTTGTCGTAGCTCTCCTCGCGCCCCAGCATCGCTTTGAGGCCGACGAGCTCATAGTAATCCTCGAGCGGCAG
>JASHVC010000787.1 GCA_030039655.1 Xanthobacteraceae bacterium
CCGACCATGCCGGGCCATTCGCGCGCCTCGCGCTTGAGCGCCTCCAGATCGAAGCGGCCGGACGGCTCGTGGGCGATCACGGCGTTCGGCATGCCCTTCTCGCGGATCAGCGCCGTGAGCGCCCGGGTGTCGATGCCCGCAAGGCCGACCACGCCGCGGCTTTTCAGCCAGGCATCGAGATTGCGCGTGGCGCGGTAATTCGATGGCTGCGTGATGGCGCTATGCAGGATGACGCCGCGCGCGCCCAAGGTCGCCGCCAGGTTGACGGTCTCGATGTCCTCGTCGTTGGTGCCGACATTGCCGATGTGCGGAAACGTGAAGGTAATGATCTGCCCGGCGTAGGAGGGATCGGTGAGGATCTCCTCGTAGCCGGTCATGGCGGTATTGAAGCAGACCTCGCCCACGGCGTGGCCGCTGGCGCCTAGGCCGATGCCTTCCAGCACCGTGCCGTCGGCCAGCACCAGGAGCGCGGTCGGCTTGGGATCGTCCCAACCCCCGGCGCCAGAGGTTTGCTTCTGGGTCATGGCCTCTTAGTTGCGTATTGTGTATGAGGACGCAACTGCCGTTTTGCGGGGGAGCCACCCAACCCCGCTGCGAGGATCGGAACCGTGCTCCGCGACGATATCAACAACGCCATGAAGGACGCGATGAAGGCCGGCCAGGCGCGGCGGGTATCGACGCTGCGGCTGATCAATGCCGAGATTCTCAAGCGCGAAACCAGCGGCGCGGAACGCACAAAGCTCGGCGACGCCGACATCCTCGACGTCATGGCCAAGATGATCAAGCAGCGCCAGGAATCCCTCGACATCTACGAGAAGAACAACCGCCCCGAACTCGCCGCCCAGGAGCGCGAGGAGATCGAGATCATCTCCGAATATCTGCCCAAGCAGATGTCCGATATCGAAGCAGGCGAAGCGATTTCGGCGCTGATCAAGGAACTGGAAGCCGCGACGCTCAAAGACATGGGCCGCACCATGGCGGCGCTCAAGCAGCGCTTCGCCGGACAGATGGATTTCTCCAAGGCCGGCGCGCTGGTGAAGAAGTTGCTCGGGGGCGGTTGAATTCAAAGCCGCACGATCATCGTGGCTGCGCGCAGGATTTTGGTCGGCCTTATCGGCAGAAATATTCAGGGCTCGCTCTCGCCGGCCTTATTTGCTGACGCCTTTACGGCCGCTGGGATCGACGGCTTCTATCATCTGATAGACGCCGACCGGCTGCCGGGGCGCCAGCTTCCGCAGCTTGTCGATGCCATCAAGGTTGCGGGCTTCGCCGGCGCCAACATCACCTACCCGTTCAAGCAAGACATTATTCCCCTGCTCGACGCCATCGATCCCGAGGCGGCCCAAGTCGGCGCCATCAATACGGTTGCCGTCGCGGCGGACGGCCGCACGACCGGCTACAACTTTGACCGCCGTGGTTGGCGCAACAGTTTCGCCGAGACGCTGGGGCCGGACAGCGCGCAGGGAAAGACCGTGGTGTTGATCGGCGCTGGCGGCGCCGGCCGCGCAGTCATCTTCGCGCTGATGGACCTGGGAGTTGCCGCTGTCGTGCTTCACGACCTCGATCGCTCGCGCGCCACCACGCTGCAGGCCGACGTTTCGCGCCATTACGGCGCTGGGCGCTGCCGCTTATCCGGCGACCTTGAGCGCGACACTGCCGCGGCCGACGGCATCGTCAACGCCACGCAGACCGGCATGACCGGATTTCCCGGCAGTCCGGTGCCGGCCTCCGCCATCAAGGCGGCGCACTGGGCGGCCGATGTGATCTACACGCCAGTCGAAACCGAGTTCCTCAAAGCCGCCGCGGCCAAGGGCGCCCGCACGCTCAACGGCAGCGGCATGTGCGTGCACCAGGCGATCGAGGCGTTCCGCCTCCTCACCGGCATCGAGACCGATGTTGCGCGCATGCACCGCGCCTTCGCGCGCGGCCTTGCGGCGCGCGATGCGTGACTTAAGCCCGCTTCTTCCGCTTCTGCTGCATGTACGAGCGCAGCACCGCGTTTATTCGCCGCTGATAGCCCGAGCCTTCTTTCTTGAAATAGTCGAGTACGTCCTCGTCGACGCGGATCGAGATTGCTTTCTTTTTCGGTGGGATCACGAGGACGGCCTTCGACCAATCGATATCTTTGAACTCTTCCCAATCGGGATCGTTGGCGATCGAAGCTTCGATCTCCTCGTCCGTCATAGCATCGAGGCGCGCCCAATCCGTTTCACTTTTGCGGCGTTCGAGCCGACCGTCGGGATGCTCGATAATATTCGTGCCGTCTTCGAGAGAAGCGACGTGCCGAACAATGTATTCGCTCTTTCGCGCGCTCTTGTTAGAAGCTTTCGCGCTTTTCCCTTTTTTGTGCGCCATAAGTCTTTCTCTCAACGCGTCGTGCGGCTCGGGCCGATATGATCCGAACGATTTGTCCGCGGGGCGTAAATATTACCGCTATCAGTGCGCCTCTCATTGACCCTACGGTTACGTAGCGGCGCTCACGTCCACTCTGTTGCGAGATTGTCGTGTAGGCCGCAGGGTCATAAAACACATCCTTTGCGTCAGCGAAGTCGATCCCGTGCTTGGCGACGTTCACTTGCCGCTTATTTTCATCCCACTCGAACCCTTCGACCTGCGCCAATAGTTGCGAAAGTTTGTCTTCGGCCATGGTTAGTAGCAGTATTCTGTATATACGAGTGTATATTCAAATCGTCAATCCTATTCTAAAGGGGCGATTGCGGGGGTGCCCTGTGGATAACCGGGACAAGCGAACGCGGGAGTGCCGCAGCGCGCGGCTGACTCATATCTAAGCCGCATCCACGCTACCCTGGCGAATCACCATGCGATTCTCGCCGCAATTTCTCGACGAGCTGCGGGCGCGGCTTCCGGTTTCGGAGGTCGTGGGCCGGCGCGTGAAGCTGCGCAAGACTGGGCGCGAGTGGAAGGGCTTGTCGCCGTTCAATAAGGAGAAGACGCCCTCGTTCACGGTCAACGACGAGAAGGGCTTCTACCATGACTTCTCCTCCAACAAGCACGGCAGCATCTTCGATTTCGTGATGGAGACCGAGGGCGTCAGCTTTCCGGAGGCGGTCGAACGGCTCGCGGAGATGGCCGGCGTTCCGATGCCGGCCTATTCGCCCGAGGCCGAAGCGCGCGAGGAACGCCGCAAGACGCTGCATG
>JASHVC010000788.1 GCA_030039655.1 Xanthobacteraceae bacterium
CGGTGCTTGGCCTCGGCTCAGGGCTTGCAAGCGCTGCTGCGATTGCCGAAAGTCTCACACGCCGTGCTGCATGACGCGCTGAAGCCTAGGCGCCGATAGTCCCGATGGCGTTTTTCCGCACCATCAATTTCTCCGAGCCGCTGGCCTCGATTGCCGGCGAGGGCGTCACGCTGCGGACGCCACAGATGACCGACTACAACGACTGGGCGGCGCTGCGCGAGGCAAGCCGCGCGTTTCTCACGCCCTGGGAGCCGACCTGGCCGGCCGACGATCTCACCCGCAGCTCGTTCCGGCGCCGGATCAGGCGCTATGCGGAGGATCTACGAACCGACCAGGGCTACGCGTTCCTGATCGTTCGCAACACTGACGGCGCGTTGGTGGGCGGACTGACCCTCGCGAATATCCGCCGTGGCGTCGCCCAAGCCGCCAGTCTAGGCTACTGGATGGGTTTGCCACACGTCCGTTGCGGCTACATGACGGCCGGGGTCCGGGCGGTCATTCCCTTCGCCTTTGCCACGCTGCGGTTGCACCGCCTCGAAGCGGCCTGCATCCCGACCAACGCCGGCTCCATCCGCCTGTTGGAGAAGACCGGCTTTGTCCGCGAGGGCTATGCCCGCGAGTACCTGTGCATCAACGGTATATGGCAGGACCATCTGCTTTATGCGCGCCTGCAGAGTGTGGCAAAGTCTTAACCAAATCGTCCTAGAGGGCGCCGAAGTGAGGCGCCTTGGGATGGCCATGGTTCGCTTGGTATCATTCGAGGAGTCGCGCGGCTTGGCCGTGGTCTGGTGCGGTCTGGCCGCAGTTTGGCGATGAGCGCTTGGGGATATGCGCGGGGACGGTAATTCCATGCGTTGGTGCGATCGATTCGCGGTCGCGGCTTTGCTGTCGCTCTCGCTCTTCGCGTCGGGCTGCGGCGGCGGCAGCATTTTTGGCGGTCCGGCCGCGTCGTCCCCGCCACCCGCGGCCAGTGGGTCTGCGGCTCCGCCGCCACCCGGGCCTGTCGCCACCAGCTCATCCAGTTCCAGCTACTTGTCGAGCTTCTTTTCGGGTTCGTCGGCAAGCGCGCCGCAGGCTGTGGCCGGAGCGCCCGCGGATGTCGAGTGCCCCTACATTCAGATCCGCGAGGGCGCCGGGACGCTGGTGATCGGCGACGGCGGCGCTGACAGCAACGGGGCAATGGCGCTGAAATATCAGGGCACGTTCGTGCGCGCCGCACGACAATGCTCGGTGGTCGCGGGTGAGATGACCATGAAGGTCGGCGTGGAAGGACGCATCATCCTCGGACCAGCGGGCGGTCCCGGCAACATCGACGTGCCGCTGCGCATGGCCGTCGTGGACGAATCGACAGCAGGGACCAAACCGATCGTTACTAGGCTGATCCACATTCCGGTGACGGTGCAGTCGGCGACCGACAATCCGGCCTTCTCCCATGTGGAGGATGGATTGACTTTTCCGCTGCCGCACTCGTCGAAGATCCTCGAGCACTACATCGTTTATATCGGCTTCGATCCACTCGCCGCGGAAGTTGACAAAAAGCCGGCGCCCAAATCTAAGCGCAAGCCTGAGGCCAAGGCGGCTCCTGGTACGGGCTAGCTTGCGGCGTATCCGGCCCGCAGCGGCCCTTCACGGCGTTCGCGACGTAGCGCTACCAACCGCGCAGGCCGGTAATCGTCTCGTGCAGATGCCGCATGTCCGCGATGATGGCGCGGGCACCGGCATTGGAGAGTTCGCCGGCCAGATGGCCTGCCGCCTCGCTGCCACCCACAAAAGCAATCGGCACCATTCCTGCCGCTGCCGCCGCCGTGATGCCGGGCACCGAATCCTCGACCACGATGCACTTCGACGGCTGCACCTGCATTTGCTGAGCGGCCATGAGGAACAAATCGGGGGCCGGCTTGCCTCTCTTGACTCGGCTCGCCGAAAACAGGCGGCCACAGAAGTAACCTATGAGGTCCGTCACTTCGAGGCTGAGCTGGATGCGCGCGAGGGGAGCGGACGATGCAACCGCTTTCGGTCCGCGTATCCATGTCAGCGCCCGCGTAACGTGAGGAATGGGACGCAGCTCCGTACGTAGCCGCCGCAGGATTTCGTCCGAAACTTTCTCCTCGAAATTCTTTGGAAGTCTTCGGCCGGTATTCTGCTCGATGGCGTGGAAAATATCCGCCGGGCGGCGGCCGCTGAAGCGACGCGCCAGAGCTTGTGGCGGCGCCTTGACGCCGATGGACGCCAGCGCTCTGGCGAGCACCGTGTTCGCTATCGGCTCGCTGTCAACGAGGACGCCATTGCAATCGAAGATGACCACTGGTCCCTCCGATGCTTGGGCCGAAATGACGGAGCTGCCACCAGGCTTTATGAGGACTCAGCGGTATGACGATAGTGGGCAAAAGCGGTATTCAAAGACCGCTGCGGGGGCAATACGACATTATACACAGGATTTGGCGCAGCCTGTTGATTACTTAAGGCCGCAGCGCGCGGCTTTCGCACTGCATCAATTGAATTTGTTCTTTACGTCCTCGATGCCCTTCACAAGTAGATCCTCCGCCACCTTGCCTTTGGCGGCGGCAGAAAGGATTTTCTCCGCGGCGACGACGGCGGCATCGGCCGCGGCGGAACGCACATCGGCGAGCGCCTGAGCTTCGGCCTGGGCGATCTTCGTCTCTGCCATTTTGGTGCGGCGCGCCACGAAATCTTCCATGCGCGACTTGGCTTCGGTGGCCAGGCGTTCGGCCTCGGCCTTGGCGCTGGCAATGATGGCTTCGGCTTCGGTTTCGGCCGCGCGTCCCTTGCGCTCGAAGTCGGCGAGCAGCGCTTGTGCCTCCTCGCGCAGCCTTTTGGCCTCGTCGAGATCGCCCTTGATGCGTGTCTGCCGCTGATCGAGCGAGTCGATCAGCTTGCGATAGACGCCGAGATAGGCGAGCAGGCCCAGAAAGCACAGAAACGCAAAGGCGACCCAGACTTCCGGTGCAGGCATGGACGGGTCCTCAGCGCTTCATGGTTTCGCTGATCGCGGCAGCGACCTCGTGCGCGGCCGGCGCCTGACCGATCAAGCGCTCGACGATCGCCGCAGCGGTGTCGCTGGCGATGCTGCCGACATTACTCATCGCCGACGTGCGGTTTGCCGCGATCGATTGCTCGGCGGCGGCGATGCGTTCGTGCAACTGCGCTTCCAGCCGTTTATTGGTCGCCTCCGCGGCGGCCGCCTGTTGCTCGCGCGTGGCGTTGGCGATGGACTGGGCGCGGCCGCGCGCGTCGGCGAGCGCTTTTTCATACGCCGCATGCGCCGCCTCCGACTGCTCCTTGAAGCGATTTGCCGCCGCAATATCGTCGGCGATGCGCTTGTCGCGGTCGGCGAGGATGCGGGCGATCCGCGGCAGTGCGATCCGTGACATCAGCACGTAAAGCAGCACGA
Organism: Xanthobacteraceae bacterium; assembly: GCA_030039655.1. The sequence continues at coordinate 3,413 of JASHVC010000788.1, forward strand.
ACGTCACCGCCAGCCAGACGAGCTGGGACGGGAAATTCACGCTCTGGAAGGGCGGAAAGGTGCTTTGCCCCGCGGGCGTCTCGGTATGGGCAGCGGGTTCGGCCATGACCGAAAGGAGTTAGAGGGCGAACAGCAGCAGGAGCGCGATCAGCAGCGAGAAAATGCCGAGCGCCTCGGTGATAGCGAACCCGAAGATCAGGTTGCCGAACTGGCCCTGGGCGGCTGACGGATTGCGCAGCGCGGCCGCCAGATAGTTGCCGAAGATGATGCCGACGCCGACGCCGGCACCGCCCATGCCGATGCAGGCGATGCCCGCTCCGATGTATTTTGCTGCTACCGGATCCATGAAAAGCTCCTTTTTGCGGTTGCAAGGTTCGAGCCGTCAGTGGCCCGGATGTATAGCATCGTTGAGATAGATGCAGGTGAGAATGGCGAAGACGTAAGCCTGGAGGAATGCCACCAGAAGCTCAAGCGCGGTCAACAGCACGACCATGATGAAGGGCAGCGTCGCACCGAGCCAGCCGAGCACGCCGGCGCTGGCGAGCATGATGACGAAACCGGCAAAGACCTGAAGCGTGATATGGCCCGCCAGCATGTTGGCGAACAGACGCACGCTGTGGGAGACAGGCCGCGACAGGAACGACAACACCTCAAT
>JASHVC010000789.1 GCA_030039655.1 Xanthobacteraceae bacterium
ACCAGAAGCTCAAGCGCGGTCAACAGCACGACCATGATGAAGGGCAGCGTCGCACCGAGCCAGCCGAGCACGCCGGCGCTGGCGAGCATGATGACGAAACCGGCAAAGACCTGAAGCGTGATATGGCCCGCCAGCATGTTGGCGAACAGACGCACGCTGTGGGAGACAGGCCGCGACAGGAACGACAACACCTCAATGAACACGATCATTGGCAGGATGAGCTTGGGCACGCCCTTCGGCACGAACAAATTGAAGAAGTGCAGGCCATTGTGCCAGAAGCCGTAGATCACAACAGTCAAGAACACGGTAAGCGCGAGCGCCACCGTCACGATCAACTGGCTCGTCACTGTGAACGAGTACGGAATCAGGCCGATTATGTTGGCAAACAGCACGAACATGAACAGCGTGAACACGAAGGGAAAAAACTTCATTCCCTCGTTGCCGGCCGAACTGCGGACCGTATTGGCGACGAACTCGTAGGACAGTTCGGCGACGGATTGCAGCCGCCCGGGGATAACCGCCCGCGACGCGCTGGCGCCGATCATCAGCAGCGAAACGCCGGCAACGATGATCAACATGAACAGCGCCGAATTGGTGAACGAGATCTCGTGGCCGCCCAGGGTCGCGATCGGCAGGAAATTCTTGATCTCAAATTGTTCGATCGGATCGATCTGCATCGTTGTGATCTTCGAGCGCCGAATGGCCCGTCAGGTGTCCTTGTCCGTTGCCGCGCCGTCATCAAAAGCGTTGCGCGGTACAACCCCCGCAGAGCGCATCACGTTGAGGACGCCGGCGGCAAAGCCGAGCAGAAGAAATACAATAAGCCCCCACGGCGAAATCCCGAGCAACCGGTCGATCAGCCAACCGAGGCCGGCGCCGACCAGCACGCCTGCAACAAGTTCGCTCGAGAGTCGGAAGCCTCTCGCGTAGCCGGATGCAGTCGTCGCCCGATCCTCACCAGGACTTGCGGAAGATCTGCCCGCCTGATCGCGTGCAAGCCTTTCGTTGAGCCGCTGGAGTCTCGCGGAGAGAGCGGCCTCTTCGGTTCGCGCCTTGCCGTGGTCGCCATCCTCGCGCGCGCCGTCGCTCATGCTTCCGACACTCGCGGCTTTGCGGCGATTACGGCATACCCGCCCCTCGAAGCCGGGCGGACCTTACTGACAGGATTCTGTCGAGTCAAGAAACGCAAGCCTAATCGTAATCCATTGAATCTACGATAGATATGGCGCTTTTGGCGGCGTTTGCCAACGGCCTTTGGGGCGGCGATTTGGCACTGCACAAGCCGGCACCACCGTGTCATCGCGGCACGGTTGCTCAGGATCGGAAGATGGACGTCCTCCCTTGCCTTCGTGGTTAGCGCAGCGAGAATGGGGGCTGTTTGGTTGCTTCAGGAGGTGACCGTGATCAGCAAGGGATTTGCCATCGCCGTGGCGGCCTTGGCTTTGACCGCAACCGCCTGCGCGGAAGATGCGGTGCCGCCCGATGCCGACCAGGCCCGTTACAGCTTCTACAAAGTCGATGAGGGGTTCATCCGGCTCGACCTGCAGACCGGCCAGGTTTCGCTCTGCGGCCGCCAGACCGTGGGCTGGGCGTGCGTGGCGATGGCGGACGACCGAACCGTGCTGGAAAATGAGATAGCCCGGCTGCACAAGGAAAATGCTCAGCTCAAACAGGCTCTGCTGTCGCACGACTTGCCGCTGCCATCCGGTTCGTCACCGGGTTCGCCACCCGAAACGCCTCCTGGGGGTGACCAGCATTTGACGCTGCGGCTACCCACAATCGAGGACATCGACCGCGCGGTGGCATTCGCGGGCCATGTGTGGCACCGGCTCGTCGAGGCGATCGTCAATGCGCAAAACCAGATCCTGCATAGGGGTTGAGCGGCCAAGGCCAAGCCGGGTGCGTCTGTCTTGAGCCCCTTGTCTTCCATCCAGGTCGCGCGTGCGGATGCCATTGCGCGCGCGGTGCTGTCGGTTGAAACGAGCGGCGAAGGCTTTTTCGAGATCACGCGGGAGGTCGCCCGGTTCCTGGAAAAGATCAGGGCACGCGACGGCGTGCTGCTGCTGTTTCTACGCCATACCTCGGCTTCGCTGGTGATCGAGGAGAACGCCGATCCCGATGTGCGCGTCGATCTGGTCACGGCGCTGGACCGCATCGCGCCGGCGAATGCCGGTTGGGTGCACGACACCGAGGGACCCGATGACATGCCGGCGCACATAAAATCCATGATCAATGGTGTAACGCTGCATGTCCCGGTGGCTGGCGGCAAACTTGGGCTCGGCACATGGCAAGGCATCTACGTGGCCGAACATCGCGAAGCGCCCCACCGCCGCGAAGTGACGCTGCAATTCCTTGGTTCGTGCGCGCTAGAGTGACGCCGGGAGAGTAGGAGGATTGGTATGTCAAAGACAGTTGCGTCTGTATGGGTGATTGCGCTCCTCATCGCCGAACACGCCGCAGCAAAAGAGCGCATCGCCGCCGACTTGCACGTGGCTCCGGCAAATCCGGGAGTAGTATGTGCGCAAGTGATTTCCTGCGGCACAAAAAACGGTCAACGGAAAGAATATCCGACCCCGTGCGCGGCAAAGGATGATGGCGCGACCCATATCGCGCCGAAGAGTGGACCGACCTGTTAGGTTGTGAAGCATCACAGCGTCGCGGAGAGCCGCAGCCAGTGGACCGGGCGCGCCCATCGGCAGTAGCATCCGGGGCAATTTGGGCCCGAGCCGACCGTCTTGCAAAGTTGCCGGATGCGCGCGACCGACTAGGACTTCGCATTGAGCGAGGCTGAGCTTCATCGTCTGGTGATCGCCGACGATCATCCGCTGTTCCGCGGCGCGCTGCGCGAGGCGGTCTCCGGCCTGTTTGCCGCAGAGATTGGCGAAGCCGGCACGTTCGAGGAGGTGACGGACCTGCTCGAGCGCGGCGGCGAAGTCGATTTGATTTTGCTCGATCTACGAATGCCAGGCGTGCGCGGTTTTTCGGGTCTCATGTACCTGCGCGCCCAATATCCGGGCGTTCCCCTCGTGGTGGTTTCGGCCAACGACGATCCGGCGGTGATCCGCCGCTGCATCGAGTTCGGTGCGTCGGGCTTCATACCGAAAACGCTCAGCGCCGACGGGCTGCGCCAAGCCATTGCGCGTGTACTGCAAGGCGAAGTCTGGACGCCGCCCGACGTGGACTTGACGCCGGCGACCAATGCCGAGAGTACGGCCATGATCGCGCGGCTCGCGACCCTGACCCCGCAGCAAGTCCGCGTGCTGATGATGCTGTCGGGCGGGTTGCTCAACAAACAAATCGCTTATGAGCTCGGTGTCTCCGAGGCGACCGTGAAGGCGCACGTCTCCGCGATCCTGCAGAAGCTCGGCGTCGATAGCCGCACGCAGGCGGTGATCGCCGCCGGCCGCATTGAAGCCGGACAGTGGCCGCAGGTGCCGGTGCGCGGGGAATGACGCTGTCTATTCGGCAGCGACGCGCTGCACTTGCCACTGGGTAATGAGCGCCCGCAACGATGCCGGTTTGAGCGGTTTGTTGAGCAAATGAATCCCAGCGGCTCGCGCCTCGTCGCGCACGTGGGCCGAACGGTCCGCGGTTATCAGGATCGCCGGGACGTCACGGTGTAAGCGTTGGCGCAGTTCCGCGATCGCCTCTACGCCATTGCTGCCGTCGAGGTGATAGTCGACCAGAAGGCCGTCAGGCTCGCCGCTGCTGCTGGCCTCCACGGCGGCGATCGCCTCGGCAACATCGGCCGCCTTGAGCACGCGGCAACCCCAGCCGCCAAGCAGCGCCTCCATGCCGTCAAGAATGGCGCGGTCGTTATCGATGCACAGGACGGTCGTTCCGGTCAGGCTGCCGGCGTCGGCCCGCACGATGGGAAGCGCGGCCGCTCGGCCTACGGCGGCTGTCGCGCGCGGGACTTCAACAGAGAAGCGCGATCCGCGCCCGAGGGTGGATTGCAGCAAAACCTCGCAGTCGAGCACGCGGGCGATGCGCTCGACAATCGACAGGCCCAACCCCACGCCGCGCGCGGCCCGCGCGCCCTGGTCGAGCCGGTGAAACTCCCTGAACACGGCCCGACGCTTGGAGTGCGGAATGCCGATCCCGGTGTCGCAAACGTCGATACGCAGATGGTTCCCCCGGCGGCGGCAGCCGACCAGCACACGCCCTGCCGGCGTGTATTTGATCGCGTTGGAAACGAGGTTCTGTAGCAGGCGGCCGAGCAGCCGGCGGTCCGAACGGACGCTGAGTGAACACGGCATGAAGACAAGATCGAGCCCTTTTTCGCGCGCCAGCGGCGTGAATTCGACTTCCAAGCGTTGCAGCAGTTCGTCGATGCGGAAATCCGAGAATTCGGGCTTCATCACGCCGGTGTCGAGTCGCGAAATATCCAACAAGGCGCCGAATATTTCCTCGACCGCATCGAGGGAAGCGTCGATGTTATGCACGAGGTCGGCATCTTCGCCTGAGCGTCGGCGCTCGATCAGGCTGGTGACGTAAAGGCGCGCGGCATTGAGCGGCTGCAGGATATCGTGGCTTGCCGCGGCAATGAAGCGGGTCTTGGAGACGTTGGCGTCGTCGGCCGCGGCTTTGGCGCGATGAAGCTCACTGTTGAGCCTCGTCAATTCTTTGGTGCGCTCACGGACGCGGCCCTCCAGCGTGGCGTTCGCACGTTCGAGCGCCTCCGCGGCCTTCACGCTCGGCGTGATGTC
>JASHVC010000790.1 GCA_030039655.1 Xanthobacteraceae bacterium
GACGAACTGCATGCCAAAAGCGAAATACTTGAAGTGCGCCCCTCTAAGTCCCGTCCCGATCGCGGCACGATCCGGGTGCGCACCACCACCTATAATCAAAACGACGAACCGGTACAGCATTTCACCGGAAATCTGCTGGTGCCGCGCCGCACCCCCGTCAGCGCATGAGTGAGGGGGCGAACCTCCGCATGCTAGGCTCGGAGCACTGCAAAATCTGAGAGCAAAACGCCGGGAGGAATGCGCCATGACAGCGATGCGAGTTACGCGAATATTGGCCGCGATCGCCGGCGCGCTTTGCGGACTTTGTCTGGGCGTCCCCTCCCCCATGGCCGCCGAAACAATACAGACCGGCATGATCGGTGCCCCCAACGCCGCCGGCTGGGTTTGGTACGTCGGAATAGAAAAAGGATTCTTCAACGACGGCGGCATCAATCTCGATCTGATTTACGTGCCGAATGCGTCCGGTCTGGTGCAGCAGCTCGCCGCCGGTTCGCTCGATATCGTGGGTGACGTTGGCGTGGTCGAGCCGATCCATGCGGTCGAGCGCGGCGCGCCGGTGGCGCTGCTGCGCATCATCGGGCGCGTTTCGGCTTACGAGATGCTGGCGAAGCCGGACATCGCTTCGATCAAAGATCTGAAAGGCAAGACCATCTGCATCGGCGGGCTGATTGACATCAACCGCGTCTATCTCGACCGGATCATGAAGGCCGCCGGTCTCGCCGACGGCGAGTACGACATGACCGTGATCGGCAACACCGCCGGACGTTTTGCGGCGCTGAAATCAGGCGCGGCCGATGCGACCATGCTGGCGCCGCCCGTCAACTTCTTCGCCGAGGATGCGGGCTTCCGCAACATCGGCATGATTCTCGACTATGCCGGCGATCTGCCGTTTTCCGCGACCGACGTGTCGCTCTCTTATGCGGCGCGCCACAAAGAGACACTGACCAGGCTCCTCGCCGCCCTCGACAAAAGCGTCGCGTGGTTCGATGACCCCGCCAACCGCAGTGAAGCGGTCGATATCCTCGAGCGCCAGATGAAGTCGCCGCGCGAGCCGATCGAGCGGAGTTACGACTATCTGCGCAAGATCGATTACTTCGCACGCAACAACGAAGTCTCGCGTTCGCGCATGCAGAACCTGATCAACGCCATGAAGGCGCTGGGCGATATCAAGAGCGGCATCACGCCCGAACGGGTGGTGATGCCGGGCCTCACGCACCTGGTCGACTGATCGGCGCCGCGTACGACATTCATGGGGGTCCGCCGGACCACCGCAAAAGGAGCCTATCATGCGTATTCTTGTCGTTGGCGCTGGCGCCATCGGCGGCTATTTCGGCGGCCGTCTGCTGGAGGCCGGCCGAGACGTGACCTTTCTGGTCCGATCGCGGCGCGGCGCGCAGCTCGCCAAAACCGGCCTCATCATCACCAGCCGCTTCGGCAATGTGAGCCTGCCGGCACCGCCCACCGTTTCGGCTGATGCGCTGCGCCAGCCATTCGATCTGATCCTGCTGAGCTGCAAGGCCTACGATCTGGAGTCGGCGGCGGATTCGTTTGCACCCGCGGTCGGCCCCAACACTGCCGTCCTGCCGTTGCTCAACGGCATGCGGCACATGGATTATCTGGCGGAACGCTTCGGCAAGAGCAGCGTTCTTGGTGGGCAATGTCAGATCTCGACAACGCTCGATGCCGAAGGCCGCGTGCTCCATCTCAACGATCTACACTTCCTCTCCTTTGGCGAGCCCGATGGGGCCCTATCGCAACGCACGCAAGCGGTCGCCGCGGCATTTTCCGGCGCGCGTTTCGAGTCGAAGCTCAGCAGCGCCATCCTGCAGGAAATGTGGGAGAAGTGGGTGCTGATCGCGGCCGTTGCCGGCATTACGTGTTTAATGCGGGCCACCGTCGGCGACGTCATCGCCGCGAACGAGGTCGATCTGTCGACGGCGTTGCTCGATGAGTGTTCGGCGATCGCGGCGGCCCATGGCTTCGCGCCCAGCGCAACCTTCCTCGGCAGGGCGCGTGGCATGATCACCACGCCCGGCTCGACCTTTGCGGCCTCGATGCTCCGCGATATCGAGCGGGGAGCGCCGATCGAAGCTGATCACATCATTGGCGATTTACTGCGGCGCGGCGCAGCAAGCTCTCACGACTGTCCCCTGCTGCGGGTCGCCTATGCGCATTTAAAGGCTTACGAGGCGCGCCGAACGCGCGAGAATAAGGTTTCACAGGCCGCGTAGCCTGAAATTGGGGGGCGTCACTTAGCGTCTTGGAGGACGTACCATGGCGATTGCGGCACTCGAAGGCTGGACCAGCGAACAGAAACACGTGGTTGCAGCAGCCTTTCTCGGCTGGACGCTCGACGCCTTCGACTTTTTCCTATTGGTATTCGTGCTCAAGGACATCGCCGCGGAGTTCAGCACCGACATCACCGCGGTGACGTTCGCGATTTTGCTGACGCTGGCGATGCGGCCGATAGGCGCCTTCCTGTTTGGCCGCGCGGCCGACCGCTGGGGACGGCGACCCACCTTGATGGTCGACGTGCTGCTTTACGCCTTCATCGAATTTGCCTCCGGCTTCTCGCCCAACCTCACCACCCTTCTGATCCTGCGCGCGATCTTCGGCATCGCCATGGGCGGCGAATGGGGCGTCGGCGCTTCGCTCACCATGGAATCCATCCCGCCGAAAGCGCGCGGCTTCGTGTCGGGATTGCTGCAGTCAGGCTACCCGGCTGGATATTTCCTCGCCTCGATCGTCTACGGCTTGTTTTTCCAGTACATCGGCTGGCGCGGCATGTTCATGGTCGGCGTCATCCCGGCGCTGCTGGTGTTTTACATTCGCCGCAAGGTCCCGGAATCGCCGAGCTGGCAACCCATGCCCGGCCGCCCCGACAACACGCTGGCGGTCCTGAAGTCACACTGGCGGCTCGGCATCTATGCAGTCCTGCTGATGACCGCCTTCAATTTCTTCAGTCATGGCACCCAGGACCTTTATCCGACATTCCTGGAAGTCCAGCACAACCTTTCGCCGCATCAAGTTGGCCTCGTCGCGGTGATCTACAATATCGGCGCCATCATCGGCGGCATTTCATTTGGCACATTGTCGGAGCACTACGGCAGGCGTCGCATCATCATTATTGCGGCCCTGCTCTCCCTCCTCGTGCTGCCGCTCTGGGCATTCGCGACGAGCATCGTTTGGCTCGCTGTCGGCGCCTTCCTCATGCAGGTGATGGTGCAAGGCGCGTGGGGTGTGATCCCTGTGCACTTGAATGAGCTATCGCCAGACGACGCACGCGGCACCTTCCCGGGATTTGTCTACCAACTCGGCAACCTCATCGCGTCGGTGAACGCGACGCTGCAAGCCGGCATCGCCGCCCACTACGACAAGAACTACGGGCTCGCGCTTGCCGCGGTGGCCGGCACGGTCGCTGTTGTGATCGTAATTCTCACGGCGTTGGGCACTGAGGCAAAAGGCGTAAAGTTCGGAACCCGCATCGCACCGGGTCCCGGCGCTGCGGTCAGTCCCGCCATGTGACCGGACCATAGCGGCGGCGCCACGACGGCGCTGTATAAAGCGCCTGCTCGTCTGTATGGTCCTGCCGGCTGAGGCATCCGCGCCGATGAACTATGATTCCCGCTACTCCGTCGAAACCGCGCTGAGCGGGTACGAACTGCTGAACGACCCGCTGCTCAACAAGGGGACGGGATTCTTCGACGACGAGCGCGACGCATTCGACCTGCACGGTCTGTTACCGCCGCGCGTCACGCCGCTTGACATGCAAGTGAAGCGCCGGCTGGACGCCTTCCGCAGTCAAGCCAGCGACCTGCACAAGTACGTTTTCCTCCGCGGCCTGCAAGACACCAACGAGACCCTGTTCTATGCGTTGCTGACTCAAAACATCGAGGAAATGATGCCCATCGTCTACACGCCGACGGTGGGCCTCGGCTGCCAGCTTTTCAGCCACATTTTTCGCAAACCCCGCGGCCTGTTCCTGAGCCTACCGCACGAGGACGTCATTCGGCGCATCCTCGGTCATCCACGTTTCGACCACGTCGAAGCCATCGTTGTCAGCGATGGCGAACGCATTCTCGGCCTTGGCGATCAGGGCGCCGGCGGCATGGGAATCCCCATCGGCAAGCTTTCGCTCTACACCGCCTGCGCCGGTCTGCATCCTTCGACCACGCTGCCGATCCTGCTCGACGTCGGCACGGACAACAAAGAACGCCTGGCCGATCCGCTCTACATCGGATGGCAGCACGAACGCGTGCGCGGACCCGAATACGACGCGCTGATCGAAATGTTCGTCGAAGCCGTCAGCGAGCGGTGGCCGCACGTGCTGCTGCACTGGGAAGACTTTGCGATTGGCAACGCCAACCGGCTGCTCGCGCGCTATCGCGACCGGCTTTGTACCTTCAATGACGATATTCAGGGCACCGCCGCCATCGCTGTCGGCACTTTGCTGAGCGCGATCAACGTTACCGGTGCGCCACTCGATCAACAGCGCGTGGCGGTCCTCGGCGCCGGCTCGGCGGGGACCGGCATCTGCGCCCTGCTCTCTCGCGCGATGATTGAAGCCGGTGCCAGCAAGGCGCAAGTGCGCAGTCAATTTTATCTCGTGGACCGCGATGGTTTGCTGGTCGAGGGCATACCGGGGCTACAATCATTCCAGGTCCCGTTCGCGCAGCCGCGCGACGCAGTCGCCGGATGGACGCTGCAATCGCCTTCTCGCATCGGCTTGTCGGATGTGGTCGCCAACGTACATCCAACTGTGCTCATCGGCACCTCCGGGCAAGCACAAGCGTTTTCCGAGCAAGCAATACGAGCGATGGCGAGCCACGTGGCCCGGCCCATCATCTTTCCACTGTCGAACCCGACCGAACGGAGCGAGGCGACGCCGCAAGACCTCTCTACCTGGACCGATGGCCGCGCTGTCATCGGCACCGGAAGTCCATTTCCGCCGATCCAGCGCAACGGCCTAGAATTCCGGGTCGATCAAACTAATAACGCCTACGTGTATCCGGGCATCGGCCTTGGCGCGATTGCCACACAGGCGCGGCGCATTTCCGACGGAATGTTTCTCGCCGCCGCGAGCGTTATCGCCGAACTGTCGCCGGCGCGCCGCGACCCGGCAGCCAATCTGCTGCCGCCGCTAGTGGAGCTGCGCAAAATTTCGTTCCATGTGGCGGTTGCCGTCGCCAAACAGGCCATTGCCGAAGGGCTCGCCGACCCGCGCTCCGGATCGGAAATCGAGACTGCGGTGCGAACTAAAATGTGGGAGCCGGTTTATGCTCGCTACCGGCGGCTGTCGCGCCCATGTAGTGGTTAGCACGGCCGCCACCGCCTCGGGCCGGCGCCGAAGTTGGCCGCAAGCGTTTTTGAGCAGGAGCCTCCTATGTCCTTCTCTATCTCAGATTTGTTTTGGGTTTTTTTTATCATCGTCGCTTTGCAACCGATGATCCGGCAGTGGATGGTAAACTCCGCGCGTACGCGCAAGATCTTGCAGATCGAAAGCAAGCGCGGTTCGCGAGTCATCCTGCTGGTGCATCGGCAGGAAACTATGCGGCTCCTCGGCTTTCCGATCTTGCGCTACATCGACATCAATGACTCGGAGGAGGTGCTGCGCGCTATCCAGATGACAGGCGACGACGTGCCGCTCGACATTATTCTTCACACGCCGGGCGGACTGGTGCTTGCCGCGCTGCAAATCGCGCGCGCCATCGGCGATCACAAGGCGAAGGTGACAGTCTTCGTTCCCCATTACGCCATGTCCGGCGGCACACTGATTGCGCTCGCCGCCGACGAAATCGTCATGTCCAGGTACGCGGTGCTCGGCCCCGTCGATCCGCAATTAGGTCAATCGCCAGCGGCCTCATTGCTCAAGGTCGTGGAGCAGAAGCCGATCGCGGAAATCGACGACGACACCTTGGTGAAGGCCGACATCGCCCGCAAGGCGATCGCTCAGGTCAAACGGGCGGTCCACGACCTGCTGCTCCGGCGCCTGCCCGCCGATGCCGCCGAGACGCTCGCCGAAAAACTATCGGTGGGCACTTGGACTCATGATTTCCCGATCTTCGCGACTTTGGCCAAGGAGCTCGGACTGCCAGTAAGCACCGAAATGCCAGTCGAGGTGCTTGAGCTCATGCAGTTGCATCCGCAGCCGGTGCGCCTGCAAGGCGGCGGCGTCGAATACATACCAGTGCCGCATCAAAAACCGACGACGCCGACGCCAACCGGCACCTGAGTTTCGCGCCAGGACCAGCAGCTGCGCTGCGTATCGCGACCCATTCTCGCTGCTCGCGCCGCGTGAACTTCTCGAACGCGTTCCATGCAATATCTCCAGATTTAGAATTGCTTCAATTGGTAAAAACACTCTATTTTTGAATCATTATAATTTGGAACTACTATGGAAAATCTATCTTTGTTGCAAAGCTATACTTTACATGGTAGGAACCAATTGAAATCACTGTAGTTTTTTACTGTTCTAAAGTACGGGTTGGGGGGTGGTTTGTGTACGGGGCATCTAGTCGGCGCTCTTGGCGCAGAGCGTTTCAATGCAGTATGGCTGTCGCGGCGCTTGTTACGGCCAGTTTGGCAACGCCAACAAAAGTCGCCGCACAAACTACAAATAACCAAGCGCCACGCACCAATATCCCGGAAATCGTCGTCACGGCGCCGAAGAAGCCAAAGCCCAAGCGGATAGCCAAACCACAAGTCCCGCAAGCTCCGACCACCGCGCCCGTCCAGGCAAATAATGGCCCGACGCCCGCACAGGCCGCACTCGACGCCAAAATGACCGGGCTCGATCAGGCGCGCGACAACAGCCTTTTACCGAAGATCGGCGCTTCGACAACCACGATCACGCGGGACAACATCCAAAATCTGCCCCAAGGCGATAACACGCCGATCGACAAGGTCATTCTGCAGCTTCCAGGCGTGTCGTACGACTCGGCGGTCTCCAATCCGAACTTCCACGTCAGGAACGAATACGCCAACGTTCAGATCCGGATTAACGGCGTCGTGCTGCCCGAGGGCGTTTCGTCGCTCGGTCCGTTTCTCGACACCAATTTCATCGGCAGCATGACACTGCTCGACGGCACGCTGCCGGCCCAATATGGGCTGCGCACTGCGGGCGTGCTCGACATTACCAGCCGAAGCTTCGCTCAGCCGGGCGGAGAAATCAGCCTCTATGGCGGCAGCTTCCAGACGATCACGCCGAGCTTTGATTACGGTGGCAGCGTCGGCAACAGCGAGTACTTCGTCTCAACACGAGGCAATTGGAACGGTCTCGGGCTCGAAAACCCAACGTCTGCGTCCAACGCCATCCATGACGAGACACAGCAGGGCAAATTCTTCGGTTACGCCTCGACTCTGCTCGACGAGTCGACACGGCTTTCGATTATTTCGGCCGCGTCGTATAGCGCTTTCCAGATACCGAACAATCCAGGCCAGACGGCGCTCGGCGACTTCGGTTCACCAAATGCCAATTCGGCGACGCTCAACGAAAATGAATACGACACATACATCGCCAATATTGTGGCCTGGCAACGGCACGGCAGCGATGGTGACGCGCAAATCGCCGCCTTCTCGCGCTACGCCGAAGTTCATTTCGTTCCCGATACCGTCGGCGATCTGGAATTCAACGACGTCGCCTCGGACGTGACTCGGAAAAGCGTGCTCAACGGCATCCAAGGCGACGCGTCCTACTTCGTCAACGATCGTCATACTTTACGTTTTGGCTTCGCGGTGAGCGGCGAACAGACCAATATCAACAACATTTACACCGTCCTGCCAGGGGCAGTCGGCGCCGTAACGGGACCACCCTTCGTGATCGACGACAGCAGCTCCAAGCTTGGCTGGAATATCGGCACCTATGTCCAGGACGAATGGAAGCTGACCAATCAACTCATGCTGAATGCCGGCTTGCGCTTCGACCAGCTCTACCAATACGTCGACGCCAACCAGCTCAGCCCACGCCTTGCGCTGGTTTACAAACCCTTTGAAGGCACCACTTTTCATGCTGGATATGCGCGCTACTTCACGCCGCCGTATCAGGCGCAGGCTTACTCGGCGAATATCGATCTGTTCAACAACACGACGAACCAGCCGGATGTGCCCTCGGCCGATCCGGTCAAGCCCGAACGCTCGAACTATTACGATATCGGCGTCGACCAGGTCGTGCTGCCGGGGCTGACCGTGGGGGGCGACCTTTATTACAAGGACGCGCACGACATGATCGACGACGGTCAGTTCGGCGCTGCCGTAGTGCTGACGCAGTTCAATTACGCGCAGGGCTTTAGCGAGGGCGGCGAATTCAAGCTCAAATATACCAACGGCAACTTCAACGCTTATGCAAACTTCTCCTATAACGTAACCGAAGCCAAGGATGTCGAGTCCAACCAGTATCTCATCGACGGGCCAGACTATCAGTATCTCCTCACCCATTGGCACTATACCGACGACATGCAGCGCATGACCGGCTCGGCCGGCGCGTCTTATCGCTGGCAGGATACGCTGTTCACGGCGAGCCTGTTCTATGGCAGCGGGCTCCGCAGCGGCGACATAGAAGACAATGGAGTTCCGCCCAACTCGCAGCATGCGGCACCGTATGCCGTCGTGAACGTAGGCGTCGCTCACGATTTCAAATTGTCGCCGGACGCCAAACCAACCACCGTACGCTTCGACGTCGTCAATCTGTTCGATCAGATTTACGAACTGCGCACGGGCAGCGGCATCGGCGAGTTCGCGCCGCAGTACGGCGCGCGGCGCGGCTTCTTCGGCGGGATTTCGCAGAAGCTGTGAGCAGGTGCGTAAAGGCCGGTTTTGCACTACCGGCAACTAAACCCGCAGGTGCCGCGCCAACTGAAAATTAAGCTTAATGAATTCTGCCGAACCATAAGTCTGTTAGGCCGTTGTGGCCGAAATCGGTTGAAAAACAAGCGATTTGAAGTAATCTCGCGCCCGAGGATGCCGCGTTTTTCGGGCGATTCCCTGCGAATACTGGCGGCTTCGGCCAGAATTCAGCCCGAACCACACGGGCGGCGCAATGTGTGCTCGGCGCGTTCGGAATAAGCGCGAGCGCGTGAGGGAAACTCAATGGCAGAATCGAAGGCGCGGATCGTCATCCGCCATCTCAGCGGTTCCAAAATCAATCAGATCGAGCAATTCGACCTTGAGGGCCTGCAAGAGATAACCATCGGGCGCGATCCCGCATCCAAGATCGCCTTCGATCAGCAACGCGACGATGAGGTCAGCCGCCGGCACGCGGTCATCCGCATCAGGAACGACAAGGAACTTTATTTTCGCATCGCCGACGCCAACAGCAGCAACGGTACGTTCCTCAACGGCGAACGCATCGCCGGCGAGGTCGAGCTGCTGCCAGAGGACACCGTGGAGTTGGGTTCCGGCGGACCCAAATTCATTTTCGATGTGCAGCCGAGACCGGCAAATCTGCCGGCCCGCACGCGGCAGATGAGTGCCGCCGACGCCGCGGCGGCAACACGCATCCTCGCCGGGTCGGCCGCCGCTGGCGCAACTGTAGAACACGCCGTCGCCGAGACACGGCAACGAACCGCCCCCGCTACGGCCTCCACCACCGCCGCCTCCCAGGATGCCACGGCCACCAAGGTACCGGTCGGCAAGGCCACAATCCTGCGCATGCTGTCCGATGAGCGCCGCAAGGCCAGCCACATCTGGATCGGTGTCACCGCAGCGCTTCTGGTGCTCGGCGTTGTCGGCGGCGGTGCACTCTTTTGGCGCAACCGCATGGTCGAAAGCCAATTCGAGCAAAGACTCGCGGAAGCGCAGCATCAGGCAGACCTTGGCCGGCAGGAGGCCGATGCGCGGCTGAAAGAGGAAATGGGAATAACGCCAGCCGAGATCAAACGTCTTGGAGACGCGACCGTCTACATCTACGACTCGTGGCAGCTCTACGATACCGACACCAATCGGCCTCTGTATCAGAAAATGGTCTGGGTCGATCAGCGACGGGTGCCGGCCTATGTGAAACTAAACGATGGCACGATCGTACGCTGGCTCACACTCGAGCAGAACAAAGAGGACGTGTATCCGGCCGTGGGCAATCAGCATTCAGGCAGCGGCTTTGTCATTGACCCCAGTGGATACATACTTACCAACATCCACGTGGCCTCCTCGTGGGCATGGAGATTTCAGGATTACCGCGTTCACGACTGGACAACGGGAGCAGTTTATAATGTCGACGAAAGACCGGGCCGCCATCCCAGGATGCTCGACAACATAGCCGGCTTATCGGATTACTGGGTGCCGGGCGGTGGGGGCTACGTGTTCGAGCCAAATACGGCGCGTGCTATTTCCGGCGGCGAGCGGACCTTCTTCGGCCGCAATGACGTGCTGACCGTGCGTTTCCCCGGAACAAGGACGGACTTCAACGCCACTTTGGTGAAGATATCGCCCGATTCCGACGCCGCCGAAATCAAGATCGACGCTACGAACTTAACCAAGCTCGATCTTGCCGACGACGGCGGCGTCGGGTTGGGAGATAAGGTCATTCTTCTCGGCTATCCAGGGATGTCGAACCAAAGCTACGCCGAGGCGGATTCGAACGCGCGCGGGATTACGCGCTTCTTCATTCCAGAGCCCACAGTGACCGAGGGAGTGGTGGCCAAACTGCCTTCCCAGCTTGCCAAGAAGGATCAAGGCGAGATCAAGATCAAAGACAAATTCGGCAACATGTATCAGCTCGACATTTCTGGCGGCGCCGGGACCAGCGGCGGCCCTGTGCTCGACAAACGTGGCAAGGTCATCGGCCTGATGTCCATGGGCATCGGCGACGAGGGACACGTCTCGTGGGCAGTGCCGGTATCGAACGTGCATGAGATGTTGCGAGCACAGAGGCAATAGACTTTCCCCGGCCGAACGTTGCCACGGTGAAGTGATTCAATGGCTCGACCGGATCCAATCCGCATTACAGGCGCCATGCGCACCGATCTGGGGTTGGTGCGCGAGCTGAACGAGGACGCTGTCGCCTGGATCACGCCGCAGGATAGAAATGTTGCCGCAACCCAAGGCAGCCTCGCGCTGGTCGCGGACGGAATGGGCGGTCACGCCGCCGGCGAAGTCGCCAGCGCGCTGGCTGCCGAAGTCATACGCCGCGTCTACTACGACCTGAAAGGTCCGGCCCCAAAAGTCTTGGCCATGGCTTTCTCGGAGGCCAATCGCGCGATCATTAACTACGCGACTGCGCATCCCGAGTGCAAAGGCATGGGGACGACCTGCACGGTGCTGGCTTTTCGCGATGACAAAGCCTGGCTCGCCCATGTCGGTGACAGCCGCGCTTACCTGTTGCGCAAAGACAGGCTGATGCAGCTGACCGAGGATCAAACTCTGGTCGCCAAGATGATACGTGAAGGCTCGATCACCAAGGAAGAAGCCGCCCACAGCCCCGTTCAAAACGTCATTCTGCAGGCACTCGGCGCCGTGAGCCAAATCAAACCGATGATCACTTCCAGCGGAATCCAGCTACAATCCGGCGACGTGTTGATTCTGTGCTCCGACGGACTCTTTAATATGGTCCCGGACGCCACCATCGCGGACATCGTCGGCCGCCTGCCACCGCAGGAAGCCTGCGACGCCTTGATCGAAGCCGCGCTTGCCCAGGGGGGTCATGATAACGCCTCGCTCGGGGTCTTCAGTGTCGGCGCCCCGGATGCAGCAAAAACCGGGACAGAGCCGACCACACGGCGCATCAAGCTGCCCATCGAGCCGAACCGCTAGGACGTCACCTGACGACCGGATTACGCAGGAATGACCAAGACAATCGGCCAATACGAAATCCGCGAGCTGCTCGGCGAAGGTGGCCTGGGCCAAGTCCATGCGGCCTTCGACACGGTGCTGCAGCGCGACGTGGCGATAAAATCGCTGCGGCCGGAATTGTTGAATGACACCAATTTTGTCGATCGCTTCCGCGTCGAAGCGACCAGCTTGGCACGATTGAACCATCCGAACATCACCACGATCTATTCACTCATCCCTGAGGGAAAAAATCTCTACATGGTGATGGAGCTTGTGCGCGGGCACACGCTCGACGACATCTTGAAAAAGCGCAACGCGCCGATCGAGGTGCGTGAGTCCCTCGCCATCGTCGCCCAGGCCGCTGATGGACTGTCCTATGCCCACAGCATGGGGGTGATCCACCGCGACATCAAACCTGCGAACCTGATGGTCGCGGAAAACGGCGTGCTGAAAATCATGGATTTCGGTATCGCCCGCGTGCGCGGCTCGCAGCGGCTGACGCGTACCGGCAGCATTGTCGGCACACTCGCCTACATGGCTCCGGAGCAATTGCGTAGCGAGGAAGGCGACGAGGCTTGCGATCTCTACAGCCTCGCCATCGTACTCTACGAGATGCTCTCCGGTTCGCCGCCGTTCAGCGCCACCAGCGAATACGATCTGATGCAAGCGCAGATCAATCAGCGGCCGGATCGCCTGGTCCCCCGCGTTCCAGGGCTGGACTCAGGCGTCGAGTCGGCATTGATGCGGGCGCTGTCGAAAAAGCCGGCGCAGCGCTTCCCATCGGTGCGTGCGTTCAGCGACGCGCTTGGCGCTTCGGCGCTCCGTCTCGATGCGCCGAAGATCCTGCACAACGATACGCGCCTTCTGGAGACGCCTGCTTTTTCAGCGCCGATCGCGCCGCCTAAGCGCTCACCGCTCGATCACGTGACCGGCGCGCTCTCTCCTTATTGGATGCGGCTGTCGCCCGAGATGCGGGCGGCCGCTTTGGGAGGCGGCGGCGCGCTCGTGGTTGCCTTGGCTCTCATCACCTTCCTGTTCTGGCCGTCATCCCCAAAGCCGCCGCAGACTCCGCCGCCGCAAGTAGTTGCGGCCAAGCCTGCCCCGTCACCTGCGCAAGCGCCGCCCTCGGCGCGTCCCGTCACGCCAACCAATGCTCCGCCAGCGGCCGCGCAACCCGGCAACCCGCCGGCTGGCGGCCCGGCTGCCACACCAGGCAACGCGCCGACTTCCCTCGCCGACATAATTCCCGCAGCGGACCGCGGCGATCCTGCTGCACAAAATGCCCTCGGTCTCAAATACGCCACCGGCGCCGATGGACTGCCGCGCGACGAGACGAAGGCGGTGGAGTGGTACAGAAAAGCCGCGTCGCAGGGCTACCCGGCCGCGGAAACCAATCTCGGCGACATGTATTTGTTTGGCCGCGGCGGCCTCGACAAGAATGCACTTGATGCTCTGTCCTGGTACCTCAAGGCGGCCCAGCAGCAATGGCCCGATGCGGAATATCGGCTGGCGTACATGTACGAAGTCGGCCTGGGAACCGCGAAGGACGTGCAGCGCGCGGCGGAGCTCTATCGCAGCGCTGCGGACGCCGGCTATGCCGACGCCGAAAACGTGCTCGGCGTACTCTATGCGACCGGCGGCGACGGCCTGACGAAAGACGACCAGCAAGCGGTGCAATGGTATCGCAAAGCTGCCAACCAGGGATTTGCCAAGGCGGAGAAAAATCTCGGTGACATGTATTATTACGGCCACGGCGTCGACCGCGACTACGACCAGGCTCTGCAGTGGTACAAGAAAGCCGCTGATCAACAGTTTTCTGAAGCGCAATACCGTCTCGGCTACATGTACGAGAAGGGTCTTGGGACCCAACAAAGCAATCAGGACGCGATTGCTCTCTATAAACAGGCCGCGAGCCACGGCAACGTCGATGCGCAACACGCACTCGACAGGCTCAACGCCACCGTCAGCGGCACGCAATAATAATTAGCTGGAACCTGCGCCGCTCGCGCAACGCGCCGGCGCCATTACGTACAGGCCCGGGTCGCGCCTAAGTCAACGCGATGGCGAGAACGAAGGCTCGTCGCCGCCCGACTTCGGCGGAGGAGCCGAAGTCGCGGTCTGCGGCTGGGGTTGCGACGGAGGTTGCGGATTGCCCTTTACCGGCGACGACAATTCTCGCTCACCTCCCGATTTGTTGTTTGACACGGAGCTGCTGTGCTCGGTTGGCTCGTCGTCGTCTTTCGCATCCTTAGTGTGCCGTTCGTGCGCTGATTCATGAGCGCGAGTCCGGCGGCTGCCTCGGACAGATCCATCGTTGGGGAATCCGCCGTGCATGGCGCCAAACACCATTCCGGGAATGTTGATCTGCGCAGAGGCCTGGCTCGGCAGCAGCAAGACGCCAGCCGTCAACGCAACAATGGACACCGTCGCCCAGAGGGCTTTGCTTCCGCGCATTGATGATCTCCTGTGCGAAGCCCCGCAGGGCCCCGTGCTGCATAAATTGTGCCCGAGGAATCGCCCTTTGGCAATTAACGTTCCCGGCACCAGCAGCCTGAACGTAAACCCTTTAACGAAAAAGGTTAGCAATTGGGAAGCTAGACATCTTGATGGTCCGGGTTTGTTGGATTTAGATTTTGGCGACGGTTGTTGCCGCGTTTTTGCCGGCGGATTGACATGGCTGCACTAGCTCGGCGCCGACCGGCCGGTTGGGCGCAGAGGTGGAAACGCCGGAAACACTATGGTTTTGCGCCACCCGCCATTGTAAATGTCTAATTCCCGGCAGGACCGGCACTGATGCCAAAAATTACCATTTCATACCGCCGTGCCGATTCCGAGGCGATGACCGGCCGGGTCTGCGATCGCCTGGTCACGCATTACGGCAAGCAAGCGATCTTCCGCGATATCGACGACATTCCGGCCGGCATCGACTTTCGCCACCACATTAATGAAATTCTGCTGAAGACGAACGTGCTGCTCGCTATCGTTGGGCCGCAATGGCTTGGCCCTGTTCCCGGTGGGCTTGATCGCATTAACGAGGAATCAGACCCGGTCCGCGTGGAGGTGGAAACGGCGCTGCGGCGACGGGTGCCGATCATTCCGGTGCTGATCGGCGACACCCGAATGCCGAGTTCCGAGCAGTTGCCGCCAAGCTTGAAGGATTTCGCCTTCCGCAACGCGGTGAAGGTCGATACCGGTCGCGATTTCGACTATCACATTCACCGCCTCATCAAATCGATCGACGGGATCGCGCCGCAAACGCCGCGATCATCACCACCGAGCCGTGAAACGGCCATCGCTGGCGCCAGCCCGAAGCCCGCGGCGCGAACCGAAAACAAACCGACCTCCATCGTCGTCGAGCCGTTACGCAAGCGTGACACTGGATCACGCCCTGCCCAAGCTACTGCGGCGGCTGCCGCACCATCTTCGTCCTTGCTGACAGTTCCCGCCGTATCGCGCGATTGGAACGAAATGCTGTGGCCGAAGAGCCTGGGGGGTCGAAGGATCCGCCTAGCGGTCGCAGCTGCGTGTGGCGTCGCGCTCGCGGCCATCCTTGGTTTCGTCCTGTGGCCTGACAATTCCGCCGTCGATCGCTTGCAACGGCTGCGATCTTTGGGCAATTCCGGCCCCGTCAGCGCGCTCGCCTTTTCGCCTGACGCCCAAGAAATTGCGTCGGCGAGCCTCGATCGATCGGTCAATGTCTGGAGTGTCGACGGCGGCACCCTTCTGGGTACGATCCGCAATTCGGAGGGAGTGTCCTCGGTTGCATTCATGCCGAACGGCAAACAGGTGGTTTACGGCGGGATCAACGGCGTCATTCTGATCAACGACGGCGACGCCGACGAGCACACGATTCGTTCGCTTAAACCCGAAGGCACCTATGCGTGGCAATTTCTCCCGGCGGTGTGGTCTGTCGCAGTATCTCCCGACGGAACCAAAATCGCATCGGGGAACGCCGATGGCAGCGTGAAAATCTGGAGCGCCGGCGGTCCGCTTTTACGGAATATGAAAACCCACGACGATGTGGTGACAGCGGTCATATATCCGCCGGGCGGCAGGACCGTCGTGTCCGGAAGCAAGGACGGGACAGTTGCCATCACCGATACCGCTACCGGACAGCAGGTAGCGCGCTTGACCGACCATGTCGGCCAAATCTTGTCAGTCGCGCTTTCGCCCGATGGGGGATGGATCGCCGCCGGTGGCGGCGGCAGCGCTGTGGTCATTTGGAATGCGGCGACCGGCCACGTAGCGCATGTTCTGAAGACAGGTCTGAACCCCGTGCAATCGATAGCGTTCTCCCGTGACGGCAGGCGGCTCGCCGTAGGCGGCAATGACGCCCGCATCGAAATTTGGGATGCCAACTCTGGCCAAGTTGTACGCAATGTGACCGGGAGCGCACACAGCGTCCGCGCGCTCGCGTTTTCCGCAGACGGCAAGCGCCTTGCCTCAGGCGGCGACGACAAGACCATCGACATTTGGTCGACGAATTAGATCCTAAGCGTCGGCGAGCCTACGCCGGGCGTCAGCCGGAAACCGAAGCCTGCGCGGCCACGACGAAAGCCTTTTTCAGCATCTCGCGCTCGATCGGCTTCTGCAAGATCGGAATCTTGCGGAAGCGGGCGTCGACACTGTCGGCGTCGTAGCCGGTGACAAAGACGAAGGGCACGCCGCGCGCAGCGAGCATGTCGGCAATCGGGTAGACCGCTCCGTCGCCGAGATTGATGTCGAGCACAGCCGCTTCTAAGAGGCCATCCTTGGCTTTCGCCGCCGCTTCCGACGCGGTGCAAATCGGGCCGATGACCTGGTAGCCAAACTCGGCGAGGCATTCCTGAATCATCATGGCGACGAGGGCTTCGTCTTCGACCAGCAGCACCCGCGGCTTTCCTGTGACTTTCAGGCCATTGGTCGAGCCGTGCAGCTCGATAACTCTGGCTCCATTGGTCGCCTCGGCCGATTTCGCCGCACCCCGACACGGAATCGACAAATGGCAACGCAGCCCTTTCGGGTCCCAGTCAAATGCCGTCTCGCCCTCGAGCTGCTGCTCGATGCTGGCCCGGATAACGCGCAGACCGAAACTGCGCGCGGCCGGCGGTCCGATTGGCGGACCACCGGTCTCGGTCCAGTCCACCACCAGCGCGTCCGGCCCTAATTGCCAAGCGAGGCCGACCCTTCCCTTTTCCGACGACAGTGCGCCATGCTTGGCGGCATTGGTGGCGAGCTCGTGCAATGCCAGCGCCAGCCCCTGCGCGGTCGACGGCTCCAAAGAAATGTCCGGCCCCGCGATGGTAATCTTGTCTCCGGTGCGATAGGGCGCCAGCTCCTCGCCCACCAACGTGGCGAGATCGGCGCCATTCCAGCGCGAATCGGACAGCAACGTATGAGCGCGCGCCAGCGCTTTGATGCGGCCTTCAATCGCCGCAACGTAATCGTCAACGCTCTTTGCCCGGGTTAGTCGAATGATCGACTGAATGACGGCCAGCGCATTGCGGGCCCGGTGATCGACTTCTCTCGCCAACAAGTTTTGTCGCTCTTCAGCCTCCTGGCGATCGGTCACGTCGATAGTCACGCCGCTAATACGCACGACACGGCCGGTCGCGTCGACGCTCGGAGCCGCAGTGCCCGTGCACCAGCGCGTCTCGCCGTTCGGCCGAAGTACACGGAACTCTGTGTGCTGGGTCTTCGCGGTCGCCGCCATGCGCTCGACCGCCTGCTCGAGCGTGTGCCAGTCATCCGGATGAACGAGGCGGCGCGTGTTCACCACGGTCGCCTGGAACCGGCGTGGATCGACACCGAAGATGCGGTACTGACCCTCGTCCCATTTCAATTCCGTGCTGCCTACTTCCCATTCCCACGAACCCATCTGGCCGGCGGCAAGCGCTAAGCTGCGGCCTTGCTCACTTTCCACGAGCCGCGCGTTTGTTGCCTCAAGCGCCGCCGTACGTTCGGCCACCCACCGCTCAAGTTTGACGTTCATTTCTTCGAGTTCGCGCGTCTTACGGAACAGCTCGACAAAGACACGCACCTTGGCGCGCAAGACCTCGGGAATGACCGGTACCGGCACGTAATCGACGGCGCCCAATTCGTATCCGCGCACACGGTCGACATCCGCAATCTGAATGGCGGAAATGAAGATGATGGCCGTCTTCTGAAACCGCGGATGCTCACGGATCATGGCCGCCAACTGGAAGCCGTCGAGCTCCGGCATGCACACGTCGATGAGAACAACCGCGACATCGTTTTTGAGTAGGTACGCCAGC
>JASHVC010000791.1 GCA_030039655.1 Xanthobacteraceae bacterium
GCTTAAAGAACGAAACTTGATCGGAAAAGATCCCGTTCCAATTCCTTGACGGCTTTGCACTCAGAGCGGCGAAACCGGCACGCCGAGACGCTTGATTTCCCATTCCAGCGCGACGCCGGAATCTTCCTTGACGCAAGCGCGCACCGTCTCGCCAAGCGTTTCGATGTCGGCGGCTGTCGCGCCGCCGAGATTGATCAAAAAATTGCAGTGCATCTCGGAAACCTGCGCGGCGCCCACGCGCAAGCCGCGGCAGCCCGCAGCGTCGATGAGCTGCCAAGCCTTCTGTCCCGGCGGGTTCTTGAACGTGGAGCCGCCCGTCCGGCTCTTTATAGGCTGTGTTGCCTCGCGCGACTCTGTAATCTTCTCCATTTCGGCCGCAATGACCGCCGGATCGCCACGTTCTCCGGCGAACAACGCTTGCGTGAAAATATAGTCCTCGGGCGCGCCGCAATGCCGGTAGGAGAAACCCATGTCGGCGTTCTTCAAAACATGGACCCGGCCCTGCCGATCGACGGCACGCGCTTCGATGAGCGCGTCCTTGGTCTCCCTTCCGTAAGCGCCGCCGTTCATGCGCAGTGCGCCGCCAATGCCGCCGGGAATGCCGCGCATGAATGACAATCCGGCGATCCCGGCTTCCTGCGCCGCGCGCGCCACTTTGACATCGGGCACCGCGGTGCCGGCACGCACATTAAGGCCTTCGATTACAATTTCGTTGAAGCCGCGGCCCAGCCTGACGACTGCACCCGGCACGCCACCATCGCGCACGATCAGATTGGAGCCAAGGCCCACGACCGTGACTGCGATTTCGTCCGGAAGGTTTGACAGGAAATAGCTGAGGTCGGCTTCATCCTCCGGCATGAACAAAACCTGCGCCGGTCCACCGACGCGAAACCAAGTCAGTTCGGCGATCGGCTGATTGCTCAACAACCGGCCTCGCAGCTTCGGCATCCTCGATTTCAGATCGGTACCGACATCGGGAAAGCTCATGCGGTGGCTCCCGCGACCACATCGAGCCATGCCGAAAGCACCTTGGATCCGACTTCCCGCAACGCTGGACCTACCTTTCGTGCCTCATCTCGCAATTTGCGCGGATCGATCCCTGCTTTGCCAAGCTCGACGGCGTGGCCGACAAGCCAGGCCTCGAGCCGCGCGGGGTCGGTTTCAAGATGAAACTGCAAGGCCAGTTGCGTCGGCGTCCGGCTGAACGCCTGCACCGAACAATGGGCGGTCGACGCCAAGCATTCGCAGCCCCCCGGCAAGTCGCAATTATCGCCGTGCCAGTGCAGGACTGGCGAGGCGCCGAGCAACGCCAGCACCGAGGATCGTCCGGCGGCGGTCAACGTCAACGGCGCGTAGCCAATCTCCTTGACCGGCCCGGGCGCCACGCGGGCGCCAAGCGCCGCCGTCATCATCTGGGCCCCGAGGCAGATACCGAGGATCGGCTTGTTCGCACGGAGGCGCGCTGCAATGGCCGCGATTTCGTCGACGAGAAACGGATAAGTTTCGTACTCATATGCACCGATCGGACCACCGAGGACGATGACGAGGTCAGGCGCGATCAGGGTATCGGCATCAAACCGCTCGACGCCTGCATCGTAATAGCGGATGTCGTAGCCGCGCGCGGAAACGAGCGGACCTAACAGTCCGAGATCCTCAAAGGCGACGTGGCGAACGGCAAGGCAGCTCTTGGCCATCGCACGACCGTATCACTTCGCGATCACTGCACGACAACCCTGACTATCATTTGGAAAGAGCCGCCAATTCGCCCGGTAGTGCGTAGGCCCACTGCGTAATCGAGCCCGCGCCGAGGCAGACGACATAGTCGCCCGGCTCCGCCATGCCGGCGACAAGCCCGGCGAGTTTGTCGGGACCGTCAAGCGCGAAGACCTGGCGGTGGCCGTGGGTGAAGAGCCCTTGCACGAGGGAATCGCGGTCGACGCCCTCGATTGGCGCCTCACCGGCCGGATAAACAGGAGCGATGATGACCGTGTCGGCGTCGTTGAAGCAGGTGCAGAACTGCTCGAACAACGCGGCGAGCCGCGTATAGCGATGCGGCTGCATAACGGCGATCACGCGCCCTCTGGTCGATTCACGCGCAGCCCTCAGCACGGCCGATATCTCGACCGGATGATGAGCGTAATCGTCGACGATGATCACACCGTTCCAAGTGCCGGTGCGGGTGAAGCGGCGGCGCACGCCGCCGAAACCGACGAGCGCGGTGCGGATCACATCGTCGCTGATGCCGAGCTGATGCGCGACTGCGACCGCCGCCGTCGCGTTGAGCGTGTTATGCCGCCCCGGCATGGGCAGCGCGATTTTCTCGATGGCGTGACGAAAATTTCCGGCACGGTCGCTGAACAAGACAGTAAATAAAGACGTGCCGCCGGCATGCGACACGTCGACGAGCCGAACCTCGGCCTGGGGGTTTTCTCCATAGGTAAGGACACGACGATCCTCAATGTTACCAATGAGACTCTGCACCACCGGATGGTCCATGCACATCACCGAGTAGCCGTAGAAGGGCACATTCTCCACGAAAGCGCGAAATGCATCCTGCACAGCTTCAAAAGTCTTGAAGTGATCGAGATGCTCAGGGTCGATGTTAGTGACGACCGCGATGTCGGCCGGCAGTTTCAGGAACGTGCCGTCGGATTCGTCGGCTTCCACCACCATCCACTCGCCGGCGCCGAGCCGCGCGTTGGTGCCGTACGCATTGATGATGCCGCCGTTGATCACGGTCGGATCGAAGCCGGCGCCATCGAGCAGTGCAGCGATCATGGAGGTGGTCGTGGTCTTGCCATGGGTGCCGGCGATCGCGACGCAGTTTTTCAGCCGCATCAGTTCGGCGAGCATTTCGGCGCGCCGTACCACGGGCAGCCGATACGTGCGCGCCGCAAGGAGTTCGGGATTGTCCTGCTTGATGGCCGAGGAGACAACCACGACCTGAGCGGCGCCCAGGTTCTTTGCGTCATGTCCGATGGCGACGGTCACGCCCTTGTCGCGAAGCCGCTTGACGTTGGCGCTCTCGGATTGGTCGGAGCCTTGGACCGTATAGCCGAGGTTCACCATGACCTCGGCAATGCCGCTCATGCCGATGCCGCCGATGCCGATGAAATGCACCGGGCCAATCTCGCGCGGCAATCGCATGGTTTCTCCCTAAATCGGTCGCGGCGGCGGCAAGCTACTTGTTTGCGCGGTTCGCCGCCACAGCCAACACCAGTTCGGCGAGCCGGTCGGCGGCGTCGAGACGGCCGAGCGAACGCGCCGCCGCGGCCATCGCTTGCAAGCGCTGGGGCGCTCCCGCAAGCGCCGCGACTTCATCGGCGAGGCGCTGCGGGGTGAACATATCCTGCACGATCCGAATGGCCCCGCCCGCGGCTTCGAGAACACCCGCATTGGCGAACTGGTCCTGGTCGAGCGCATGCGGCAGCGGCACCAGGATCGCCGGACGGCCGATAGCTGCAAGCTCGGCAACCGTCGACGCACCAGATCGCGCGACCACCAAATGGCTCGCCGCCATACGCGCAGGTAGGTCAGGAAAAAAAGGCGCGACCTCGGTCCAAATGGAGAGCTTGGTGTAGGCCTCGCGCACGCGAGGCAAATCCTCCTCGCGCGCTTGCTGGACGATCGCCAGGCGCCCGCGCAGGCCAGCTTCCAACCGACGGATGGCGGGCGGAACTATTTCAGCCATGATGCGCGCGCCCTGGCTGCCGCCGAAAACCAGGAGCCTGAGCGGATCGCGCGGCTGCGAATAGGACGTTGCGGCTGCGGCGACGACCGCCGGCCGGACCGGATTGCCGGTCAGCGTGGCCTTGGCCGCCCAGCCAGGCCGGTCACGAAACACGTCAGGAAAGGTGGTGGCAATCGCGGTAACGCGCGGCGCCAACAGCCGATTGGCGCGCCCGATAACAGCGTTGGCGTCATGGATCAGGGTTGGAACGCGGCGCATGGCGGCGGCAAGCACCGGAGGAATTGTCGGATAGCCGCCGAAGCCTATGACAGCCGCAGGCCCCAGCCGACCGATCAACGACCACGCCTCTATGATGCCGACACCGAGCGCCGAGAGGGTGCGAGCGACCGCGACCGGATTGCGCGCGCGCAAGGTCGCGCTCGAGACAACGTGGACATTGTCTTCGGCGAAGGCTCCGCCATAGCGCGTGGCACGGCGGTCGGTGGCGAGGTGAACAGTGATGCCGCGTTCTATAAGTGCCGCCGCGAGCGCCTCGGCCGGAAACAGGTGGCCGCCCGTTCCGCCGGCCGCCAGGAGGATCGGCGCC
Source organism: Xanthobacteraceae bacterium (assembly GCA_030039655.1). The sequence goes on from JASHVC010000791.1 coordinate 4,278, forward strand.
CGACCCGGCGCCTGCATCACACCCGGCTCCCAGTGATCACAATGTCGCCGGGAAGCTGCCCGCGCGGCCGCTCGCGGGTGAGCGCTATCAGCATGCCCATGCCGTAAGCGAGCGAGATCAGCGAAGAGCCCCCGTAGGAGATGAACGGCAGCGTCATTCCCTTGGCCGGCATAAGATGCAGATTAACCGCCATGTTGATGGTCGATTGCAGCCCAAACAGGATCGCGAGCCCGGCGGCACCAAAACGGCTGAACGGATCGTCGTTGTGCATGGCCTTCACCAGCGCGCGGATCACGATGAAAGCAAACAGCGCGACCAGAATAAGGCAGAGCACGACGCCGAATTCCTCCGCAGCGACAGCGAATACGAAATCGGTGTGTCCTTCGGGCAGAATACGCTTGATCGTGCCCTCGCCGGGGCCGCGGCCGAACCACCCGCCGCGGATAAACGATTCAGTCGCGATGTCGACATTGAAGGAGTCGCCGGACGCGGGATCAAGGAAGCCCCTGATGCGCTGCGCCACGTGCGGGACCGTGTAGAACGCCGTCAATAAGCCGACGCTTGCCGTAGCGGCGAGGCCGATCACCCAGATAAAGCGCATCCCAGCCATATAGAACAGCGCTCCCCAAACCAGCGAGATGAGCATGGTTTGCCCAAAGTCGGGCTGCACCACCAACAACGCCACAACGAGAATGAGCATCGCCAGCGCGATCGTGTTGGCCGGCATTTCCGGGCGCTTGGCCGATTCGCCGAACAGCCACGCAATCAGGATGACGAAGGCCGGTTTGAGAAACTCGGACGGCTGTATATTCGTGCCGAGGATGACCAGCCAGCGCCGGGCGCCTTTGATCTCGGCGCCGAAATAAGGTGTCACCGCGACCAGCATGACACTCACGATGAACACGAACAGCGAAGCTTGGCGTACTTCGTGCGCCGACAAGAACGACGTCGCGATCAGCACGGCGGCGGCGGGGATCAGGAACAGAACCTGACGGTTGACGAAGTGGAAGGGGTCGAGCCCGAGGCGCGCGGCAACGGGTGGGCTCGCGGCCAGGCACAGCACGATGCCGCCGAGCATCAAACCTACCAAAGCCGCCAGCGTCAGCCGGTCGACTGTCCACCACCACTCGTTAAACGCCGTGCGATGCGCGCGCGAGGCCATAATGTCCCCAGGAAGGTCCCGGCCTAGTGGTGGCACCGCGTTGGTTTAAAGGGAATTAAGAATTTGCTTAGATGGCCCCGAGAGCTTGCGCACCATCTCGCGGAATGCGTCGCCGCGCACCTCGAAGTTGCGGTATTGGTCGAATGAGGCGCAGGCCGGCGAGAGCAATACGACCGGTTCCGCCGAACTCGCTCCTTCGGCATCGCGGGCCGCAGCCGCCAGCGCCTCGTCGAGCGTGCGGTCTATTTCATACGGCACGGCGCCGTTAAGCGTTGTGGCAAACTCGTCCGCTGCCTCGCCGATCAGATAA
>JASHVC010000792.1 GCA_030039655.1 Xanthobacteraceae bacterium
GAAGGTCTCGATGTGACCTACCGCTTGTTTCCCTCCGGCACGACGGCATTCCAGTCGTTCCAGGCCGGCCAGGGCGACATCGTGATGACGGGCGATTTGCCGAGCGTGCAGTATTTCTTCCGCGTCAAAGAAGACTATCGCACCATCGCGGTGATCGAGCGCGACGCCAAGGGTTACGTCGCGGTCGCCGGCAAGGATATCAAAACGCCGCAGGATCTCGGCGGCAAAACCGTCGCCACCCGCGTCGGCTCAACCGGCTCGTGGTTCATCTCCGAATATTTGACCAAAAACCATGTGGACCCGAAGACCGTGACGGTGAAGAACCTGGATACGCAGGTGCTGCCGGCAGCCTTGTGCGGCGGTGAAATCGCCGCCTTCTTCATCTGGCAGCCGGTCGGCTCACGCGCGCTCGAAATTTGCCCCGACAAGGCGCACTACCTCAGCGACGCCTCCGGTTACATTCAGGGCTATCTGGTCGCCGGAGCGAGGCCGGAGTGGCTCGCCACGCCGCAAGGCAAGGATATCGCGACCCGCTGGCTGCGGGCGACGATCGCGGGCCGCGAGGTCGCGCAAAAGGACTTCAAAGCCGTTGCGGCTTACGCCGCCGCCAAGCTGAGCTTGAGCGAGAGCGCCACCAAGGACCAGTGGGACACCAACATCCGGCCGATGGCCATCGATAACGTCTATTACGAGGACTTCTGCAGCCTCAGCCGCTGGGCGCAGAGCGAGAAATTGACCGAGGACAAGATCGACTTCACCAAGTTGACCTGGACCGACGGTCTCAAGGCCATCGACCCGAAGCTCGTCGACGCGCCGCCGCCCCCGTGCTGACTGGATCGTTCAGCACGCGCAGAAGGGATAATCTCGCTCGGCTCACGCCGTCTTCGCCACCTTCAGGCCGAGCTCTGCGATCATGCGCTCGCGCATGATGTATTTCTGGATCTTGCCCGTGACCGTCATGGGGAATTCGTCGACGAACTTGACGTAGCGCGGCACTTTATAGTGGGCGATCTGATCGCGGCAGAACGCCTTGATCTCCTCCTCATTGGCGCTCATGCCGGGGCGCAGCCGCACCCAGGCGCAGATTTCCTCACCATAGCGGTCGTCAGGCACGCCGATGACCTGCACGTCCTGGATTTTCGGATGCCGGTAAAGGAACTCCTCGATCTCGCGCGGATAGACGTTCTCACCGCCGCGGATCACCATGTCCTTGATGCGGCCGACGATGTTGCAATAGCCGTCGCTGTCGATGGTCGCGAGATCGCCGGTGTGCATCCAGCGCGCGGCATCGACCGCCTCGCGCGTGCGTTCCTCGTCGCCCCAATAGCCGAGCATCACCGAATAGCCGCGCGTCAATAACTCGCCCGGCGTGCCGGCCGGAACGATGCGGCCGTTGCTGTCGACGATCTTTACTTCCAGATGCGGCTGGATGCGCCCGACCGTCGAGACGCGGCGCTCCAGCGGATCGTCGGTCGAGCTTTGAAAGCTGACGGGGCTCGTCTCGGTCATGCCGTACGCGATAGTGATCTGCGACAGGTGCATCTTCTCGATCGCGCGCTTCATCACCTCGATCGGGCATGGCGAGCCGGCCATGATGCCGGTGCGCAGCGTCGACAGATCGAAACGCGCGAATTCCGGATGGTCGAGCTGCGCGATGAACATGGTTGGCACGCCATGCAGCGCGGTGCAGCACTCCTCGGCAACCGTCTCGAGCGTCGTCAGCGGGTCGAAGCCTTCGCCAGGGAAAACCATGCAGGCGCCGTGGGTGACCGCGGCGAGATTCCCCAACACCATGCCGAAGCAGTGGTAGAGCGGCACCGGGATGCACAGCCGGTCCTCCGGCGTGAGCCGCATGGCCTCGCCGATGAAATAGCCGTTGTTGAGGATGTTGTGGTGAGAGAGCGTCGCCCCCTTGGGGAAGCCGGTGGTGCCCGAGGTGAACTGGATGTTGATCGGCTCGTCGAACTGCAGCAACGGCGCGAGCTCGGCAATGCGTTTTGCTTCGGGAGCGCCGCCGCGAGAGAGAATGTCGGCAAAGCGCAAGCAGCCTGGGTGGCTTCCGTCGCCGAGGACAACGACCGCGCGCAGCGCCGGCAACCGCGCCGATTCAAGTTTGCCCGGCGTTGCGCGGGCCAATTCCGGCGCAAGCTCGCGCAGGATGCCGACGTAATCCGACGTCTTGAAACGCTCGGCCAGGATCAGCGCTTTGCAGCCGACCTTGTTGAGCGCGTATTCAAGCTCGGCGACGCGATAGGCCGGGTTGATGTTGACCAGGACAAGCCCGGCCTTGGCGGTGGCGAACTGGGTGAGCACCCACTCGCTGTTGTTCGGCGACCAGATGCCGATGCGCTCGCCCGGCTGCAGGCCGAGCGTCAAAAGGCCGGCGGCGAGCTTGTCGACGGCCTCCCTCAACTGGCCGTAGCTCATGCGCACTTTCTGGTGGCGCACGACCAACGCCGGCCGGTCCGTCCACCGGCCGCACGCGGCATCGAAGAACTGGCCGATGGTTTCGCCCAGCAGCGGCTTTTCGCTCGCGCCGAAGACGTAACTCTGCGTCAGCGCCGTCATGGCCGTTTCCTCCAACTCGATTTTTTCTCATTATACCAGTCATGCCCGCGCTCGTCGCGGGCGTGACGATGTGTAAGCGGCACAAGCTTACGTTTTCCGCCGCTTCACCCGCCGCGCCAGATAATCGAAATTGATCTGAAACTGTCCCGGCTGGCTGATTTCGCGCTTCAGCTTGGCGATGTCGCCGGGCGGAAATTCCGGCGCGGGGTCGCCGGCGGCCTCGACGGCGAGCTGAACCATCGCGGCGTTTTCCAGCATGATGACACCGACCACCGCTTCGGCGATATTTTTCCCGGTCATGACCGGCCCATGATTTTTCAGCAGCACCGCGCGGTGCGGGCCGAGCGCCTTGGCGACGCCGGCGCCCATCGCATGGCTGCGGATCAGCGCGATCGTGTCGGTGTAGAGCCCGATCTCGCCGCAAAACAGCGCGCCCGGTTGGCTGTAGGCGCGCATCGGCCGGCCGATTCCGGACAGCGCCACCGCATACGGCGAGTGCGTGTGGATCACGCAGTTGAGGTCGGGCCGCGCCTTGAGAATTTCGGAGTGGATATAGACCTCGCTGTGACGGCGGGCCTTGCCGGCGACCACGTTGCCCTCGAGATCGATGGTCAGGATGTTCTGCATCGTGATTTCGTCGAGCCCCATACTGTGCGGCTTCATGAAGAACAGCTTCGGATTGTCGGGAAGCCGCATGGAAATATGGCCGCGGGTGAAATCGTCGTGGCCCTCGGCGACCAGCACCTTACCGGCCACAACCATCTGCTGCTTGAGTTCGAGGTGAGTCTTGTTGGTTTTCTTGGCCATTTCCCCTCCCCGCGATTTTCAGTGCCGGCCACTCCAGGCGGCCGCCGCATGATGATGCGCCGCGCGCCCAGCCGCAATAGAATCGGGGCGTGAGGCATGGTAGCGATGGCATCCGCCACGCGTCTTCCTTTCGATCACCTTCGCCCATGACCAAGCAGACCTTCATCGAAAAGCACGGCTTGTGGACTGAGGACGAGCGGCGGGCAGCCGACGAACTCAAGCGCCGCGTGGTCTCCGACAAGCTTCGCTATGTTCGCCTCGCCTGGGGCGACACGCACGGCTATTCGCGGGCGAAAACCCTCACCGTGCCGGCTTTCGTCTCGGCCCTGACCCAGGGCTACAACATCGGTGTCGCGACTACGACGCTGGATTCCGCCGGCGCCCGCGTCTTCGCGTCGTTCACGCGCGGCGGCGGTATGGGGCTCGACGAGATGACGGGCTCGCCCAACCTCACCGTGGTCGCCGATCCCTCGACATTCCGCGTCCTGCCGTGGGCGCCCGGCACCGGCTGGATTCTCTGCGACGATTATTTCAACGACGGCAGGCCGTTTCATTTCGCGCCGCGCCAACTGCTGCGCAAGC
>JASHVC010000793.1 GCA_030039655.1 Xanthobacteraceae bacterium
GAAAAGCCCCGAGAGGAAATCGTTGACACGGATGGCGAGCGACATGATGTCGTCGATCTCCTGCGGCGTCGCCCAGCCGAAGGCGGTGATGTGCTCTTCCGACACCATGGGGTCGTTGAGCTTTTCGTTCTTGTAATAGAACTCGATGATCGAGCGCGGCAGCTGCGTGCCTTCCTCGATGCCGAGTCGCTCCGACAGAGAGCCCGCAGCCACATTACGCACGCACACTTCCAGCGGAATGATCTCCACCTCACGGATGAGCTGCTCGCGCATGTTGAGGCGGCGAATGAAGTGGGTCGGAACGCCGATATCGTTGAGATGCTGAAAGACGTATTCGGAGATGCGGTTGTTGAGGACGCCCTTACCCTCGATCACCTGATGCTTCTTGGCATTGAAGGCGGTGGCATCGTCCTTGAAGTGTTGGATCAAAGTTCCCGGCTCGGGTCCCTCATAGAGGACCTTCGCCTTACCTTCATAGATGCGGCGACGGCGGCTCATTGGAGTGTACCGTTGCTTTGTGAAATCCATGGGATGCCGTGGCTCCTGTTTGGGTTCGAGATCCGCGGCGGCGGAAGTGAGCGGCACGACTCAACGTAGCGGCCCCTCCACGACACAAGGCTAGCCGATGGTGCCGCAGAGCACAATCGACATAGACCCGCACGCCGTCCGTCGCAACCGTGATGTCGACGGCCTGATCATGGTTGCCTTGACGCCCTACCCCCTATATGCAAGCCCAGAGATTGGTTAGCATTGTTCCAACTCTTCCAACTCAAGTCATCCAAGTCACCTCGGGACGAGCGCATGACGACGTTCGACAAACGCGAAGAGGCTTTCGAGCAACAATTCGCACACGATGAAGAACTTCGGTTCAAAGCGACCGCGCGCCGCAACAAGCTGCTCGGGCTGTGGGCTGCGGAAAAGCTCGGACTGAAAGGCGCCGAGGCGGACAGTTACGCGCTCTCCGTGGTGATGTACGATTTCGAGGAGACCGGTGATCGCGACGTGATGCATAAGCTTCGCAAGGACTTCGACGCCAAGGGCATCGTGCAGTCCGACCATCAGATCAGCCGGGAGATGAACGAGCTGATGGCAAAAGCCATCGCCGACATCAAAGCCGGCAAATAACATTCGCGCCGATAGACCACCTTATCATCATAGAGCATTAACCATGGCCATCGCGAACTTCTCTCTCGCCAAGCGACTGCGCGCCGGTGAAACCGTGTACAGCGGCTGGTGCGGTCTGCCCTATCCGATCGTCGCCGAAACGCTGGCTCGCGATGGATTTGTTGCCGTGACGATCGAAAGCCAGCACGGACTCTGGGACGTCGGCGGCATTCTCCAAGGCGTCGCCGCCGTGCATCAAGGCGGCGCCGCGCCGATCGTACGCGTTCCATTGAATGACTTTGCGCTGGTGAGCCGGGCGCTGGATTTCGGCGCCGAAGGCATCATCGCGCCGATGATCAATACGCCGGCCGACGCGCGCGCATTCGTCGCAGCAGCCAAGTTTCCGCCGATGGGTGAGCGCAGTTGGGGGCCGCATCGCGCCATGACGCTCGGTGGCGTCCCTGATATGGCAACCTATCTGCGCGAGGCCAACGACAACGTCATCACACTTGCGATGATCGAGACGCGCACCGCGTTGCAGAATTTCGAGGCCATTATCGGCACGCCCGGAATCGACGGTTTCTTCCTCGGCCCCTCGGACCTGTCGATTGCCCTGTCGGAAGGCAAGAACGTCGATCCGCTATCGAAGGAAGTTGACGCTCATCTCGACACCATGATCGCGGGCGCGCAAAAGGCGAAGAAAATTCCCGGAGCCTATTGCCACTCGGCCGAGCGCGCCGCCGCGTTGGCTAAACGCGGCGTGAAATTTCTCGCCGTATCGAGCGATCTTGCAATGCTGCGCGCCGGGGCCGCCGCGGCGCTGAAGACGCTCAAGGGCTAAAAGCCTGGCAGATCATTTCGGCACGATACGGTAGCTGATATTGCAGTTGAAATTATGATTCACCTTGTGCCGGGCAACATCCGCATCAAAGTACGATCACGCAAAAGGTAGTGGTGCATGAGTGCGGCTGCGGCATGAACCCCCGCGAGGAGCACCAGAGCGTTGGCCAAATATTCGTGGGCTCGCAGCGCACTCCTTGCGATGGCGCGATCTGCCGGCCAGGGCGAGACGAAATTCCAGACACCGAAAATCGGAAGCGCATTGCCTCGCTTGAGCTGCACGACAATCCCCACGAACGGGACTGCCAGGAGAAGTGCATAGAGCGCGTAGTGGCTGACCTTGGCCGCTATCTCGTGCAACCGGCCGAACCTCGTCTTCTCCGGCGGCGGTGGCGGATTGGCAAATCGCCAGACCAGGCGGATCGCCAACAGAGCGATGACGAACTGTCCGAGCGTCATGTGCGCGAGAAGTGCGTAGGGACGGACGGCTTTGGAAAAATCGTCCATAAACGAGCCCAGCAGCCACCCGACGGCAATGAAGATAACTGTCAGCCAATGGATAGTTTGCGGAACAACACCATAATGCGCGTCCGAATTCCCCAATTGCATCGCTCACCCTCGATCCGCACGCCCCGTCCATCGAATAGCCCTTATTCGGCCATGGCGCGAATTATTCCTTCCAGCGAACCGGCGATATCGGCCTCGACTTCACTGGACGATACGTTGATCACGTTATAGCCCCGCGCGGCGAGCCAGCTACGCTTCTCGGCGCGCGCTTTCGCGGCGGCAGCGCTTTCGTTCGGTGGCACCAATTCTACAACGAGGCGCAGCGGAAACGACACGAAGTCGCAAATGTGCTGGCCGACCGGCGTCTGGCGCTTGAAGCCACTTCCGGCAAAGCGCCGATCGTTGGTGAGCGAGTGCCACAGTACGCGCTCGGCCTCGGTCGGATTGCGGCGCAGCAGCCGCGCCAAACCGCGCACCGGCGATTGCGGCGACCTCCCGCGAGCGCCCCCCTGCTCGGCGATCAGCGCGCGCAGCATCTCCGCCTCTTCGCCATCGAGTACGCCACCGCGCGCCGGACCCTTGCGGCCCTCGGCAATGGCCATGATCACACCGTGCAGGGTCTGGATGTCCTGCTGCGTCGGGTGCATGCGGCTGAAGATGTTGCGCAGATTGATCTGCATGGTTTCGCGCTTGTCGGGCGGGCGAAAGAATTCGACCTTTTCCAATTCGCGTTCGACCGACGCGAAAAAGGCCAGCAGTTGTTGCTTCGGCGCCAGTGCAGATTTTTGCGGCATGGCGAACGGCAGCTTCGCCCCGCTTTGCAGCTTGAACCACTCGTAGGCGACGATCACCACGGCCTGCGCCAGGTTGAGCGAGGCGAAGGCGGGGTTGACCGGCAGGGTGACAATGCAATCGGCAAGCGCGACCTCGTCGTTCTCGAGTCCATTGCGCTCGCGGCCGAACAGGATGGCGACCGTCTCGCCGGCGGCAACGCGAGGCGCCATCTCGCTGGCCGCTTGCTCGGGCCCTATCACTGGCTTGGCCTGGTCGTGGGCGCGAGCAGTCGTTGCTAACACGAACGTGCAATCGGCGATCGCCGCCTCCAGGCTATCAAACAGGACAGCGTCGTCGAGAATGCGGCCTGCGCCGGTCGCCATGACGCGCGCCTTGTCATTCGGCCAAGACTGGCGCGGGCGCACGAGGCGCAGGCGCGATAGCCCGAAATTCGCCATGGCGCGTGCCGCCGCGCCAATGTTCTCACCCAGTTGCGGCTCGACCAACACCACAACCGGGCCCGGCCCACCGCTCCAATCCTTGGTCCTGTCGGTCCCTGCGCCAGGCATCGATCCTCCGTGCGATGGGGTATAGCGAACGCCGCCTTGCGGGTGCTATAGGCACCACGCCGGAACTTTCCCTTCGGCGCGCTAGGTCGCTACCTGCGCCGCTATCTCGCGGAAAACCTTTCACCCGCCACCGCAGATCGACCAGAGGTGCAACCATGCCAAATCTCGAAATCATGTGGACTAAGGTCGACGAAGCCCCGGCGCTCGCGACCTATTCTGAGCTGCCGATCGTACAAGCTTTCGTGGGCACGGCGGGTGTGTCCGTGAAGTTGAAGGACATCTCTCTGGCCGGTCGCATCATCGCCAGTTTCCCCGAGAAGCTAACCCCGGCACAGCGGATCAACGACGAACTCACCGAGCTCGGCGAGCTCACGCTGAGGCCCGAAGCCAACATCATCAAGCTGCCGAACATCTCCGCGTCGATCCCGCAGCTCAAGGCCGCGATCAAGGAACTGCAAAGCAAGGGCTACAGCGTTCCGGATTATCCGGACAACGCGACGACGGAAGCCGAAAAGGACATCAAGTCTCGCTACGCCAAGGTGTTCGGCAGCGTCGTCAACCCGATATTGCGCGAGGGCAATTCCGACCGGCGCGCGGCCGGCGCCGTCAAGCAATACGCCCGCAACAATCCGCACAAGATGGGCGCCTGGAGTCCCGACTCCAAAACCCACGTAGCGTACATGTCCGGCGGCGATTACTACGGCTCAGAAATATCGACCACCGTCGCGTCCGCGACCAACGCTCGCATCGAACTTGTTGGCGCCGATGGGGCCGTTACGGTGCTGAAGGCGAAGACGCCACTCGAAGCCGGCGAAATCATCGATGCGGCAGTGATGAGCCGCAAGGCGCTGCGCGCTTTCTTCGCGGAGCAGATCGAGGCCGCAAAAAAGGAGGGGACGCTCTTCTCACTGCAAGTGAAGGCGACCATGATGAAGATCTCCGATCCCATCGTGTTCGGCCATGCCGTGTCCGTCTACTTCGCCGATGTGATCGAGAAGCACGCGGCCACGCTGAAACGTCTTGGCGTCAACCTCAACAACGGCCTGGGCGATCTGCTGACAAAGATCGAGACGCTGCCCGAGGCCGAAAAGGCAGCAATCAAGGCCGACATCAAGGCCGAGTATGCGAAACG
>JASHVC010000794.1 GCA_030039655.1 Xanthobacteraceae bacterium
ACTGTGCTATTCGAGAAGGACCGCTGCTCCGTCGCGCCATCGGGTGAGATCATCATCGATGTGGGAGGAGCGCGATGACGCGCCATATCAAACAGCCGCAACGAAACGCGGCGATGCACATTGCGCCCTCTCCCCTTGCGGGAGAGGGCTGCTCGGAGATTCAACAACAAGAATGGGTGAGGGGTCGAGGCTGCAACCCCTCACCCATCAGAGCAAGCCGTTTGTCATGCGCTGCCCTCTCCCGCAAGGGGGAGAGGGCAGACTTCGCGCGCCGCACTCCGATCAGGAACGACGACACAAGGAAGCCGCAGTGACCAAAAAAGCCACACGGTCTAAGCGGCCCAGAAAGGCACTCGACGCGGTCACACTGGAAGTGATCCGCAACGCGTTGCCGGCCGTCGCCAATGAAATGGCCGCGGACCTGCAGCGCACCTCCTACAACATGATGATCTATGAGGTGCGCGATTTCTGCACCTCGCTGGTCAACACCAAGGGCGAGCTGATCTCGCAAAATGTCGGCGGCGTTTCGCACTTCGTCGCCGATCTCGGCGTCATCATCACCGATGCCATGGAGCGCTACGGCGCGAAGGGATTCAAACCCGGCGACGTGGTGATCACCAACCATCAGGCGGTTGCCGGCCAGCACCTCAACAATATCGTCATTTACACGCCGTTCTTCTTCAAAGGCGAACTGCTGCTGTTCGCCATGGTGCGCGCGCATTGGATCGACGTCGGCGGTATGTCGACCGGCTTCGGCGCCGGCCCGACAGTCGTCGACCCGTGGCAGGAAGGACTGCAGCTCGACCAGCTGAAGATTTATGAGGCCGGCAAGCTCAATGAGACGCTGTATCGCGTGCTCAAGGACAACATCCGCTTTCCGGAATCCTCGCTCGGCGACATGAAATCGCAGATGGCGGCGTGCCGGCTTGCCGTGCGCCGCATGCACGAACTGTTCGAGAAATACGGCCGTGACACCATCCTTGAAGCCATCGCGCAGATCTTTGACGAGACCGAGCGCAAATGCCGTAACGTCGTCGAGAAACTTCCCGACGGCGTCTACGAGGCCTCGTCGTTCATCGACGACGATGGCGTCACGCGCGGCGAGCGTCTGCCGATCCACGCCAAGGTGACGATCGACCGCGGCGGCATGACCATCGACTTGTCGAAGCCATCGGGTGCGCGCAAGTCCGCGGTCAACTCGCGCACTTACGCCGCCGCGCGCGTCGCCTATAAGGCGTTGACCGGGCCGCTCGAGCCGGTCAACGAGGGCTCGTTCCGTGCGCTCAAGGTCGTCATCCCCGAAGGCAACGTGATGATGGCCAAATATCCGGCGCCGATGTCGAGCCGGAGCACGATTGTCCCGACGGTGGTCGACACCATCATCAAGGCGCTCGCCGAGGCCATGCCGGACCGTGTGCCGGCCGCGCACCACGGCCTGCTCGGTGGTTCGATCGTGTTCTTCGGCGTACATCCGAAGACGCAACGCCGATTCGTGGTGCAGAGTATCGAGGGCGGCGGCTGGGGCGGACGGCCCGGTGAGGACGGCATTTCGGGGACGGTGTCGGTCTGCCAGGGCGACGTGCGCAATGGCTCGATGGAGGGCATTGAACTGAAATGTCCGGTCCTGATCGAAGGCCGGGTACTGAGGATGGATTCCGGTGGCGCCGGCGAGCATCGCGGCGGCCTCGGCCTCGATACCTCGGTGCGCAATCTGGTCGAGGGCCGCTGGAATTTCGACCACCCGAAGCGGCGGGAATGCCCGCCCTGGGGTCTGTGGGGCGGCTCGGCCGGTACATACGCTGATTTCCTGCTGCGCAAGCCCGGCGAGAACGATTTCCGCTCGATGGACGGAATCCATTATCCGGTCCCGGTCGACTCTGAGGTGATCGTGCGCACTGGTGGTGGTGGCGGTTGGGGCGATCCGCTCGAACGCGATCCCTCTCAGGTACGCTCCGACGTGATTGAGGAGTTTGTCTCCCGCAGCCGCGCCGAAGAAGCTTACGGCGTCGTGCTCAGGGACGATTTGACGCTCGACGAGGCCGCGACCGTAAACAAACGAAATGAGCTAAGATCATCGGCAAATAAATAGCGGAGGGAAGCAATGAGGGGGCGCCGGCGCCTTCTTCTCCCTCTCCCCGTTGGGGAGAGGGCCGGGGTGAGGGGGCGCGGACGGTTCGGACCAAACCTCGGACGGCCGAACCCCCTCACCCCTACCCTCTCCCCTCCGGGGAGAGGGGGTGCGTCTGCGCTTGCAGCATCACTGGCGACCTCCCTTATTATCGCTTTTGTTGTCGCTGCGACGTTCTTGTTCGCCGCAAAGGCCCACGCTACAGACCTCATCCGCGTCGGCAATGCGGGCGCGGTTGCGTTCTCCTTCGTGCCGACCAATGTGGGCAAAGACGTTGGCATCTTTGCCAAGCACAACCTCGACATCACGATCACCGGCTTCGCCGGCGATGCCAAGCTGCAACAGGCCATGGCGGCTGACGCCGTGGACGTCGGACTGGGCTCCGGTCCCGGCATGGCCTTTATTGTCAAGGGCGCGCCCGTGAAGGCCATCGCCGACATCGCCGGGCCGCCGCTCATTTTTGCGTTGATGGTGCGTACGGACGGTTTGGTGAAAGCCATCGGCGATCTCAAAGGCCGCAAGGTCGGCATTTCCACCGTCGGATCGGCAACGAGCTGGCTGATGAACGAAGTGTCACGCCAGCAGGGATGGGGCTTCGATGGCTTCGAGCAGGTGGCGATCGGCGACAACGCGGCTCGCCTTGCCGCGTTGAAGGCCGGCGCCATCGATGGCTGTGTTGTCGATGTCGGCTCGGCGCACAATTTCGTCGAACGCGGCGACGGCCGGATGCTCATGGGTTTCGGCGGCGTAGTAAAAGATTTCATCATGCACGTGATCTTTGCCACCGACACCGCCATGGCGAAGAAACCGGCTGATCTGGCGAGCTTCGTCGCCGGCTGGTTTGAGACGATCAGCTACATGCGACAACACAAGGCGGAGACGGTCGCCATCGCACAAAAGGTGATCGGCACCGACGAGAAGACTACAAGCGCCGTCTACGACGAACTGATGCCCATGTTCACGAACAATGGCCACTTCGACGTGAAGGCGCTGGCGGTGTTGCAGCGCTCGTTCGTCGAGATGAAGACACTTCCCACCGAGCCGGATATGAGCAAGCTTTACACCGAGGCGTTTCTACCCAAAGCTGATTGATGACGTCCGGGAGGAACAAGCGTGAGGCGCACTCTTGGCCTGGCTGCAGTCGCACTTGCGCTCGGATTCGCAAGCTCGCAGGGGCATGCGGCTGAGACCTTGCGTGTCGGCAAGGCCGTGCCCGAGGCCTTTTCGTTCACTCCGGTCGACGTCGGCATCCGCAAGGATATTTTCCGCAAGAACGGCCTTGAGGTCGAAGCGACCGCATTCGCCGGCGATGCGAAATTGCAGCAGGCGATGACGTCCGACAGCCTCGACATCGGCATCGGCTCGGGGCCGGCGTTGGCGTTCATTGTCAAAGGCTCGCCGATCAAGGGCGTCGCCGCCATGGCGGGGCCGCCGTTGCTCCTCGCCATCGTGGTGCGGCCGGACGGCGCCAAAACCGTGGCCGACCTAAAAGGCAAGAAGATCAGCGTGTCGACCGCCGGCTCACTGACTTATTGGCTAGTGAGCGAAACCGCACGCCGCCAGGGCTGGGGCCCTAACGGCATCGACATCCAACCCATGGGCGCCATGGCCGGACAGATCGCGGCGCTGATGCGCGGCGACATCGACGGCACGATCATGGACCTCGCCAATGCGTATGATCTGGAGACAAGAGGCCAGGGCCGCATTCTGGTGCGCTTCGGCGACTTCAAGGACTTCATCACCCACATCATCTTCGCCACCGACAAGCTGATCGCCACCCGCCCGGACGCTATTCGCAAATTCCTCGCCGGCTGGTTTGAAACCGTCGCCTATATGCGCGCCCACAAGGCCGAAGCCGTGGAAATCGACATGCAAGTCCTGCAAAAGGACAAGGAGATCGTCAGCCGCACCTACGACGATGTCATGCCGATGTTTTCAGACGACGGCAAATTCGATGCGAAGGGTCTGGCGACGCTGGCGCGATCGTTTGTCGAACTGCATACGCTGCCGGAGGAGCCCGACATGAGCAAGCTCTACACCGAAGCGTTTTTGCCCGCGAGGTGACGGCGATGAAAACGACTAGCGCGCGACGGTTGATGCGGGCGGCTTACGCCATGGCCGCGTTGGCCTTCACCATTTGTGTTCTCGGCGCCGGCCCCGCCGGCGCGCAGACCACGCTGCGGCTCGGCAAGGCGCAGGCCAACCAGTTCGCCTTCATTCCCGCCGACATCGGGGTCGACGCGGGCATTTTCAAAAAGCACGGCATCGACCTCGACATCAGCGCCTTTGCGGGCGACGCGAAGATGATCCAGGCGCTCACCGCCGGCAGTCTTGACGTTGCGCTGGGCGGCTGTCC
>JASHVC010000795.1 GCA_030039655.1 Xanthobacteraceae bacterium
GCAGCCGCATTGAAGCGGCGCTGCCTTCGCCGCCGCCGCGCGCCACCGCTCCGCTGAAACTCGCCCGGCCGTCGCGCCGCATGTTCTTTGGCGGATTTGCCACCGGCGCAGCCCTGTCCGCAGCAGCAGCCGCGAGCTTGTTCCTGACTGTCATTCGCGACGACCAGGAACAAACCATCGCCGACGAAGTGGTCTCCGCGCATATCCGTTCGCTGCAGGCCGGCCACCTGATGGACGTGGAAACCAGCGACCAGCACACGGTCAAGCCGTGGTTTGACGGCAAGGTTGACGTTGCGCCGCCAGTCGTCGACCTGACCGCCGAGGGCTTCACGCTGCTCGGCGGCCGCCTCGACTACATCGATGGAGAACCAGTGGCCTCAGTCGTCTATCGCCGGCGCAAGCACATCATTAATCTGTTTGTCGCCCGGCGATTGGGCCGCCAGCACGCGTTTGTGGCCGCGAGCACGGTCCAGGGTTACAACGTCCGCCATTGGTCGGACCAAGGGCTCGATTTTTGGGCTGTCAGCGACCTCGCGGGGGAAGAGTTGGGCGAGTTCGTGCAGAAAGTGTCGGCAGCACTGCATCCAGGTCAGCCGTCCTGACTGGTCCCAAGCCGGATTAGCGGCTAAAAATCCCAAACTGATAATGACTTGCGCCGGTCGCGGAACCCGCAGGCACTGCGGAAACAAGAGCGGCGCGGTGGACGTTTGATTACGAGCATGGATCAACGCGTCGATAACGAACAGCGGCAAGACACAACGCCGAGCCGTGAAGCGAAATCGGATCTCGGCACAGCGCCGAAGGACCGGTCGTGGCTGGCGACGCTGCGCGAGCACCGAACGCTGGTCCTGATCTTGGCAGCACTTTGCATCCTGCTGATGGTTGGGGTCACCATCTGGTGGATCAATGCCAGCCGCTATGAATCGACCGATGATGCTTTCATCGACGCCCGCACCGTGACCATCAGTTCGCAGCTGAGCGCGCGCGTGGTCGATGTACCGGTCACGGATAACCAGCTTGTTACTGCTGGGACAGTGCTGGTCACTCTCGATAAGAGCGACTACCAAGCGCAGCTCGATCAAGCCAAAGCCCAAGTCGACCAGGCCCAAGCCAACGTCGCCAATATCGAGGCGCAGATTGCGGCCCAGCAGGCCCGTATCGATGAAGCCGAAAAACAAGTGGTCCAGGCGCAGGCCGTACTCACCTTCGCGCAGCAGCAGAACGAACGCTACAGCGGGCTCGTCAAGACTGGGGCGGTTACTGTGGAGCAAGCGCAGCAGTACAACTCCAATTTCCTACAGGCCCAGGCGAGCTTCGCGGCTGCACAAGCCAACGCCGTCGCCACAGAAAAGCAGCTTCCCGTATTGCAGACCCAGCGGCAACAGGCGCAGGCGCAGCTTGAGCAGATGCAAGCCGCAGCGGAGCCACCGCAGATCAACCTGTCACGCACGGTGATCACGGCGCCCGTCGACGGATATGTGACCAACCTGACGGCCGCAAAGGGACTGTATGCCGCGGCCGGGCAAGCGCTGATGATGTTCGTGCCGAAGGACGTCTGGGTGACGGCGAACTTCAAGGAGACCCAGCTCAATTACATGCGTGATGGGCAGCAGGTCGACATCACCATCGATGCCTTCCCCGATCGGATTTTCAAGGGTCATATCGCAAGCATCCAGGCGGGTAGCGGCACGGCGTTCAGCCTGTTGCCTGCACAGAACGCGACGGGCAATTACGTCAAGATCGTGCAGCGTGTGCCGGTCAAAATCGTGTTCGACAATCCACCTGACCTGTTGCTCGGGCCCGGCATGTCGGCAGTGCCGAGCGTCAAGGTGAAATGAGCGACCAGCGCCAACAGGGCGGCTGGAGTCCGAGCCGATCGGCGGCGGGTCATCGCAACCCCTGGCTCGTAGCCGTGGTGGTGTCGATCGCCACCTTCATGGTCGTGCTGGACACGGCAATCGCCAACGTGTCGCTGCGCTATATTGCCGGCAGCCTCGGCGCCAGCATCGACGAAAGCACCTGGGTGGTGACCACTTATCTGATCGCCAACGCCGTGGTGCTGCCGGTGAGCGGTTGGCTTTCCAACGTGGTCGGGCGCAAGCGCTTCTACATGATCTGTGTTGCGCTGTTCACAATAAGCTCGCTGCTGTGTGGCCTCGCGCCCAGTCTCAACGCCCTGATCTTTTTTCGCATACTGCAGGGGCTCGGTGGCGGCGGCATGCCGACCAGCGAACAGGCCATCCTGGCGGATACGTTTCCGCCCGAGAGGCGGGCTCAGGCTTTTGCCCTCTACGGTATCGCCGTGATCGTGGCACCGACGGTCGGCCCCACACTCGGCGGCTGGATCACCGACAATTATTCCTGGCATTGGATCTTCTTCATCAATGTGCCGATCGGCATCGCGTCGCTGGCGCTGGTGCAATGGCTGCTGGTGGAACCGGAAGTGCTTGAGGAAGAGCGCCGCGAGCGGCTGTCCGGCGGGCTGCGCATCGACTGGATCGGGTTTGTGCTGATCGCCGTGACGTTTGGCGCCCTCGAAATGGTGCTCGATCGCGGCCAGGAAGACGATTGGTTTCAATCCAATCTGATCATCAGCTTCACGCTCATGTCGGCCTCGGCGTTCATATTCTTCATTTTCTGGGAGCTCACCGAGGACGATCCAATCGTGGACATTCGGTTGCTCTGTCAGCGCCAATTCGGCATGGCTTTTTTGGTCATGCTAACAGTGGGCGCGATACTCTTCGGCTCGAACCAGATCACCCCACAGCTGTTACAGACCGGTTTTCCCTATACGGCAGAGCTTTCGGGGCTCGCGGTGATGCCGGGCGGAGTGGCAATGCTGTTGCTGATGCCCATTGCCGGGATGGTGACCGGGCTGATGCAGCCGAAATACTGGATTGCGATCGGCATGAGCGCGGTCGCGCTGTCGATGTGGTACTCCACAAACATCGTCCCGGATGCAAGCTTCGGTTTCTTCGCCTTTATCCGAATCTTACAGGTCATCGGCCTGCCGTTCCTGTTTATTCCAATCAACACGATTGCCTATGACGGGCTTGCGCCGAACAAGACTAGCGAAGGCTCTGCCCTGATCAATGTGGCGCGCAATCTAGGAGGAAGCATCGGCGTCTCGTTAGCCAATACCGAATTGTTGCGGCGCAGCCAATTCCATCAATCACGGCTTGTTGAAAACACAAACCCGACGTCTCCGGTGTTTCAATCGACCGTGAAGCAAATGACTCAATATTTTGCGCAACAGGGGGCGCCGCCGACGGAGGCGCAAGCTCATGCGTATGGCTACATCGGCCAAGTGATCAGCGGGCAGGCCTCGCTTATGGCCTATATCGACGTATTCTACACCTGGGCTATTTTTGCCGCAGTGCTCGTGCCAATTGTGCTGCTGCTGATTCGTCGCGTATCAACAGTTGGCGGCCGTGCGGCCGCCATGCATTAACCGCGCGTACGCGGTCCTGAAGTTAAAACGATAAGAAATTTGGAGGAATACCTTTACCATGCAATGGCCATTTGAACGAAAAAAGTCGGGGGCGCGTCCGCGCGACGCGGTGGCGCATGCATTTTCTGTGCTGGCAATACTCCTCGCGGCGCAGTGGGCTGCGGCGCAGCCGAAGCCGGTTATGATCCAAGTCGTCATGGTCGACTATCGTTTCGATCCCGACCATCTGACTTTTGAGCACGATGTTCATTATCAGTTGCATTTGGAGAATCAGGGAAAGGAGACTCACGAATTTACGGCGCCGACATTCTTGGCCACCGCCACGATCGATAATCCTGATGTGCTCAATCGCGAGCACACTGAGGTCCTGGTGGACCCAGGCGAATCGAAAGACCTTTTCCTGACGCCGCACCGCCCCGGCACGTACGATTTGCGCTGCGCCGACCATGACTGGAATGGCATGGTGGGCGGAATTACCGTCAAATAGAGCCTTTTCAAATAGGCGGCAGGCGGAAAATCGTCACATTAACGCCGCCTGCGCCGCAGGCAGACGCCATAAAGCCTGCCGAATCAAACGGCATTTGTAAGGTGTCCGGCCGGCTAGCACTTGGCCCGACCGAGTAGCGGATCGTGGCGCCGCGGCCGCGACGGGTGCTCGGCGATGAAAATCTTCTTCAGAAAGGCATCGTCGCCATTCATCTGCGCCAAAATTTCTTTTTGTTTCGGCGACGGCACCATTCTTGCTTGAAGTCGTTGTCTGGGTGGGCTGTGGGGGCTGTGTATCGGAAGACTGGGAAGAAAGGAGTCGCCAATGTGTGACTTTAGCCTTCAAAGCGTACGGTCGCGGCCGGCAAAAGTCGGTGACAAGCTCGTAACGCGTGACTTCGGGACGGGAACGCGTGGGTTCGCCGCCTCGGACGACCCTGGATTGGCGGTATGCGTGCTGCCGGGAACGGAGCTGGCATTTGCCGGCGACGTTGCGTGCCTGCCGGCCGGCCTTCTGGGGTGGAAGACCAAGACCATCAACCACCAGACCGCCATCTTTCGTCAGGTCAACAAGGACAAGTTGGCCGCGCATCACGATGCGCTCGAATTTCCCGATGGGCGTATCGTGCTGCTGACGTTGCTCTGCGAAGGACAGGCGGCAACCGTTCTGCAATTGCCGGCGCAGCCGACAACTGCCGAAGAGGCACGCGAACAGGAGCGTGTGGGCTTCTTAGGCTAACACGCATCCGCTCACATTGCGCAATGAAAGCCGGCCGCCTGTCGGGTGGCCGGCGTTTTGTCATCGCCGAGGCGGCCTTCGTCCGATACGAAGATTCTCAAACACAGGTCAGCTCGTCCCCGCCAACCCACCATCACCGAAACAGCGAACACCCGCGTTGATGATTTTTTGGCTGTCGGAGACAATGCGATAGCTGTCTTCCCCGCATCTGTTCATCCATTCGCCCAACCATTGCTGATAGGCCGAGAGCGCGTCGGGAACGGACTGGGCTGCCGTCAGTTTGTTTGGCAGACTTGATGCCAGTTCGACCTCCGACGTTGCCCGCGCCAACCAGTCGCGGCCAATGGTCGAAAGGACCTCGAACATTTCCTTCTGCAGGCGCAGGCCAGCCATAACTCCCCCCGGCCCCATCGTTCCGAAAGAGAGCCCTTGCCCGTTCATCGCTGACCGTTTCTGGCTACGGGATCGCTCGCCGTGCGTGCTCCCGCCGGTATTTTCGCTGCGCTGGGTGTCGCTTCGTTGATTGTCCTGAGGCATGGTGTGGCTCCACTCACTGTGTGTTGTCCGGACCGGACTACAGCCACTAACGTCCCGCTCGGCGAGCGGTGGCGCCTACCCTCAATGAGCCTATTATACGCCGTTTCGGATCGCGTTGAAGGGCCCTCGCCATTTCGATGAACCAGCCTGCCGATCAGGCGACCCACGATCGCCCTCAAAATCCAACCCAAAATCGCCCCCAGGCGGAACCGGTCGAGCGCGCTGGCGAGGCGTCGGGCAGCGAGAGCGAGACGCCGTCGACGGCGGCGCTGTTCCTTACCGTCTTCCCCTCGATCATGCTGCCGATGTTCCTGGCCGTTGCCGACCAGACCATCGTCGCCACAGCGCTGCCGACCATCGCGTCGGAGTTGGGAGAAATCCAGCGCGCGTCCTGGGTCGTCGTCTCCTATCTGATCGCCAACACCATCGCGGCACCCGTCTACGGACGCCTCGGCGACATGTTTGGCCGCCGCCTCATGAT
Organism: Xanthobacteraceae bacterium; assembly: GCA_030039655.1. The sequence continues at coordinate 5,695 of JASHVC010000795.1, forward strand.
GATCGCGGCGCTGACAATCTTCATGCTTGGCTCGGTGCTGTGCGCGCTCTCGCCCAACATCGAATGGCTGACGGCGTTTCGCGTGTTGCAGGGGTTTGGCGGCGGCGGCCTTATGACGCTTTCGCAAGCGCTGATTGGAGAGACTATTCCGCCGCGCGAGCGCGGCCGCTACCAGGGCTATCTCGCCGGCGTGTCGGTGAGCTCGAGTACGTTCGGTCCAGTCGCCGGTGGCTATCTGACCGAAGCCTTCGGCTGGCAATCGATCTTCTTCGTCAATGTGCCGCTCGGACTGGTCGCCCTCCTGCTTGTATTGCGCTTGGCAGCGCACCCGGCCGATCAGCGCCGCACCACCTTCGACACACCGGGCCTCTTTCTGTTCATCATGTTCGTGAGCCCAGTCATTCTCGCGCTTGAACAGCTTCAGCGCTTACAACCGAGCTCGGTGCCGCTGGCGCTCGGTCTTTTGGCTTTCGGCATCCTGGCGCTCGTCGCATTGATCTGGCAGGAGCGGCACAGCACGTCGCCGCTCATTCCGCCGCGCCTGTTCAGAGAGCCTTCAATTTGGCGCAGCGACGGTTTGGCGGCATGCCATGGCGCGGCGCTGGTTTCGCTGATCACGTTCCTGCCGATTTATCTGCGCGCAGTCCGCGGCGCGTCGCCGGCCGAGACCGGCCTCATGCTGCTGCCTCTGACTTTTGGCATCGGCGTTGGTTCGTTGATTACCGGCCAGCTCGTGACCCGAACCGGATGGACGGCCATCTTCCCGTC
>JASHVC010000796.1 GCA_030039655.1 Xanthobacteraceae bacterium
CGAATATGATTATGTGATCGTGGGCGCCGGCTCCGCCGGCTGCACGCTGGCGAACCGGCTGAGCGAGGACGCACGCGTCCTCGTGCTCGAGGCCGGCGGCTGGGATCGCGATCCCTGGATTCACATTCCGCTGGCCTGGGGCCGCATGATGGCGCGGCGGATGCACGACTGGAAATACTGGACCGAGCCCGAGCCCGGCATGAACGGCCGGCGGATCGAAATCCCGCGCGGTAAGGTGATCGGCGGCTCGTCTTCGATCAACGCCATGGCGTATGTGCGCGGCCATCGCGGCGACTATGACCGCTGGGCCGCTTCGGGCCTGACGCAATGGTCCTATGCGAATGTGCTGCCCTACTTTCGGCGGCAGGAAAACTGGGAAGGCGGCGCCGATCAATATCGCGGCTCCGACGGCCCGCTGTCGACGCGCCGCACGCGCTTCGCCGATCCGATCGTCGAGGCTTTCGCGGCTTCGGGCGAGGCCGCGGGTTTCGGCTGGACCGATGACTTCAATGGCCGCCAGCAGGAAGGCTTTACGCGGCGGCAGGTAACCATCCGCGATGGCCGCCGCTGCAGCGCTGCGGTTGCCTATCTGCGGCCGGCATTGGCGCGCGCCAATCTGAAAGTCGAAGTCGGGGCCCTAGTGAACCGCGTGTTGCTCGAGGGGCAGCGCGCCATCGGCGTCGAATACGTTGCCGGAGGCGGCGCCACCAAACAGGCTTACGCGGGACGCGAAGTCATCCTCGCCGGCGGCGCCATCAACTCACCGCAGCTCCTGATGCTGTCCGGCATCGGCGAGCCCGCGGAGCTACGCCGCCATGGCATCGAGGCGAAAGTGCCGCTCGCCGGCGTCGGCAAGAATCTGCAAGATCACTTGTCCGCCGACATCAGCTACGTCCGCAAGACGCCGGGCATCTTCCATCGCGAAATGCGACTCGACCGCATCCTGCGCGATCTCGCTAAGGCATATTTGTTTGGTACGGGCTTCGCGAGCGATGTGCCGGGCGGCGTCACTGCGTTTCTCAAGACTGGCCTCGACCCCAAACTGCCCGACGTCCAATTCCTCTACCGCGCCGGTTCGCTGGCCGCGCAGCCGTATCTGCCGCCGTTCCTGCCGAGCTTCGCCGACACGTTCGGCTGCCGCGTGGCGCTGCTGCGGCCGAAGAGCCGCGGCCGCGTTTCGCTGGGGTCGTCCGATCCGCGCGCGCCGGCGCATATCGCACTCAACTTCCTCGGCGAGGACGACGATCTGAAAGTGCTGCGCGCCGGCATGCGCATGGCGATCGACGTCGGCCGGCAGTCGCCGATGGCACCCTTCGTCAATTCCGAGGTGACGCCGCTCAACACCGATGCGGAGATCGACGAACATATCCGCGCGACCGGCATTACCGTCTATCACCCCATCAGCACCTGCCGCATGGGCGGCGACGCCGACTCCGTCGTCGATCCCGAACTCCGTGTGCGCGGCGTCGATGCCCTGCGGGTGGTCGATGCCTCGGTCATGCCGGACCTGATCGGCGGCAACATCAACGCCGTCGTCATCATGATCGCCGAAAAAGCCGCCGACATGATCCGCGGCCGCGCTCCGCTTGCTCCCAGTAATTCGTGATCCATCCATGACGCGCTCCGACAACGCTGCCGAATACGACTTCATCATCGTGGGCGCCGGCTCGGCCGGCTGCACGCTGGCGAACCGGCTCTCAGAAGACGGACGCGTGCTGGTGCTGGAAGCCGGCGGCTGGGACCGCGATCCCTGGATACACATCCCGCTCGGTTGGGGCCGCATGCTCATCAAGCGCATGCACGACTGGATGTACTTTTCCGAGCCCGAGCCGGGAATGAACGGGCGGCGCATCGAGTGCGCGCGCGGCAAGGTGATCGGCGGCTCTTCGTCGATCAACGCCATGGCGTACGTGCGCGGCCATCGCGGCGACTATGACCGCTGGGCAGCGAGCGGGCTCGGTCAGTGGTCGTACGCGCATGTGCTGCCTTACTTCCGCCGCCAGGAATCCTGGGCCGGCGATGCCAACGAATATCGTGGCAGCGACGGACCGCTGACCACGCAGCCAACGCGCTTCGAGGATCCGATTGTCGAGGCTTACGCCGCGGCGGGCGCGGCCGCCGGATATGCCTGGATCGACGACTACAATGGCCGGGAGCAGGAAGGCTTCAGCCGCTGGCAGATGACGATCCGCGATGGCAACCGCTGCAGCGCAGCGCGGGCCTACCTGAAACCGGCAATGAGTCGGACCAATCTGCGCGTCGAAGTCGGCGCGCTGGTGAGCCGCGTGCTGTTCGACCAGGATCGCGCGATCGGCGTTGAGTACGCGTCGCACGCCGGCGCCGCGGTCCGTGCCTACGCGACGCGTGAGGTGATCCTTGCGGGCGGCGTGATCAACTCGCCGCAGCTCTTGATGCTCTCGGGGATCGGCGACCCGGAGGAGCTCCGCGCCCTCGGCATCGAGGTGAAAACGCCGCTCCCGGGCGTCGGCAAGAATCTGCAGGATCACATCTCGGCCGCCCTGATCTATTCGCGCAAAGAGCCGGGGAAGCTGCATGATGCCATGCGGCTTGACCGCATCGTGCGCGAACTCGCCAAGGCCTATCTGTTCGGCACCGGCTTTGCGAGCGACGTGCCGGGCGGCATCGTCGCGTTCCTGAAAACTGACGCAAACGCAAAGCTGCCTGACATCCAATTTTTGTTCAATGCCGGCTCCATGGCAGCGACACCCTATCTGCCGCCGTTCCTGCCGTCCTACCCGGATTCATTCGCCTGCCGGGTCGCACTCTTGCGGCCGCAGAGCCGTGGCAGCGTCACCCTTGCTTCCGCCGATCCGCGCACGCCGGTACGCATCAAGCAGAATTTTCTCAGCGTCGAGGACGATCTGAAAGTGCTGCGCG
>JASHVC010000797.1 GCA_030039655.1 Xanthobacteraceae bacterium
GACCTGCTCATCGGTCATCTCGGCAAACTTGTCGAAGGTTTGCGCCTGACGCGCGAACTCGTCGGCGACGCGCTTCAAATGATCCATGGCGTCTTCCTCCGCTGCTCTCAATACCGCTATGCCGTAAAAAGTTCCTGCACGGCCCGATAGGCCTGGTCGATCGCCGAATCCGTATAGGCAGCGGCGCCGGCGTCGGAGTTGGCGATGGCGATGCGGCCGTGGCGCGTGCGGCCGATGACGTGCGGCTCACTGCCCGCCGGCCAATCCGGATCGAACAGCGGATTGTATTCGTACGCGTATCCGTGCGGCCAGCGGTTGACGGTGATGGCCGCAACGTCGCGCGCCGCGTCGAATCCGCCCGGGCCGAGGATGCGCGACAGTTGATCACGAATCTTCTGCTCGAAGGTCGCAAAGCTCGTGTTGAGAATGTCGAAGTGTCCGGCCCGATGCTGATCGCGCTCCGGCAGGCCGGGCTTAACCGGCACGCGCGTCAGATGCACCAGAATGGGTTCGTCCGGCGAGCGGGTGCTGCGATAACCGCCGATATCGACGACCTGGTTGAGCGAGAGTGAGGAAAAATACGAGCCTGGTGCGTGGACCTGAGAGATGCCCAGCGATTTGAACGGCCGCCAATTCTTCAATGCGACGCTCGCGTAGATGAGTGGAATTTTGACCGGATAGAGCAACGCCGCCTTTTGCGGCTCCGGCAAATCCGGACACAGAAACGGAATCATCATGTTGTAACAGGCGAGCACGCAGGAGCGCCCGCGTACCCAAGACACCTTTCCGGCCCGGGTGTATGCAATTTCGACGGCGTTGGCGTGTTGCGGGTCGCCAACGTTACGTACGCGCACCGCGATACTGCTGAGCCGGATGCGTACCTGCGACGGTGGCCGGTCGAGGCGCGAATAGTCGAGGCGCGCCGCAACCGCATCTTCGGCGCTGTCGCCGGGAAGACTTTCAGGAATGAGGTGACGAACAAGCAGGCGCGCGATCGACGCATTCCCGTCCGGGAAATGGAACGTGTAGGAGCCGCCGTCCGCGTAGCCCGCCGCTGTGTAGCCCATTTGCGGGGCGGAGCCAGGTGCGAGGTTGAGGCCCTGAAAGCCAGGAAAGCCGAATGCCCAGACATCGAGCGCCGAGACGGCGTCGATGCCGACGCCCCATTCGCCGTGGGTCCTCGCCTGGTAGAAGGGAATGACCCCGGGATCGGCCTTGACGACGTTGAGCAAGAAGTCCCGATAGCTGATCTTCGACAGCCGCGATTTCTTTTCGGCGGATGACAGGCCGGGCAGGTAGTCGATTTTCTCTTCCTCGATTCGCGCGATGTCGCGCTGCGCCGCTGGCGATAGGGGAGACTGGGACAGCAATTGTTCCCAGGACGATCCATCGCTCGCGATAATGAGCTTGTCGGCGCCGAACGTTTCCTCGTCGAGGAAAATGCCGCGCCGCAATCCAAGCGAATGGTAGAAGTCGCGGTCCGCACATTTCTTGGTGAGCGTAACGGGATCGATGCCGAGGATTTTCAGAACGCCGTCTGCAACGGCGCTGTATGGCCGCGGACTGTCGATCTCGTAAGTGCCGCCGTGCATCAGAGCCAGGCGGCCGCCAAGTCGAAATTCGTTGCGCTTGGCGTGCCCGCCGAAATCGTCGTGGTTATCGAGAATGAGAATGCGCGCGCCGTTGTGCCGTTCGCGGTAGAAATGCGCGGCTGCAAGTCCGCTGATGCCGCCGCCCACGACCACGAGATCGTAGGTCTCGTCGGCCTCGGTGCGGGCGTGGGGACGCGGCAGCGGGCCGAAATCGGCGTCCCGCACCTTGTGCGCCGCTTCGAAACTTCCCGGATGGTTGCCGCGCAGACCCGTCAGCACCGGCGGATAGTAGTTGGGGAAATCCTGCGGCGCCCGGCCGGCTGCCAGCGCCATGCCGAAGAGCCGGGGCAACAGGCCACCGACTGCGGCGCTGCCGACGGCAATCGGGACGCCATTGAGAAAGTCTCGGCGTGTGATTGCGCGCTTTCCGCCCGTGCTGCGCTTATGTGAGTTCCGGCGGTCAGTGCGCTTCATGCGCCGCTAAGACACGCTGCGCCTTCCCGCGTCAAGTAACGACCGGCAGCCATCCCTCGTCGTCGCGGCCGGAATCGGGCGGATCAAACAGCCGCTGCATGCAGCGGTTATCGCCATGGCAAGGCGGCGCGGAGACCAGATGGATGCAGGGAGAACACAGCGTCCTGCGATAGTGGATGGTCTCGTCCAGCCCGCAGATGGGCCGCAGCCGCATCGGATGCGTCGGGCCGAGGAACGCCTTGATGCGCAGGCCGAGCAGGCGCGCATAGTGCAGCAGCGATGACTCGATGCCCCAGAATTCGTCGCATTCCGCAAGCAGCCGCAGCGACTCGCGCAAAGGCAACACGCCGCAGAAGTTGCTGATTGGGCCGATCCATCCATCGCGCCCCAAAGTCCGAACCGCGGCGATAACGTTTTCGGCCTCGGCGTGGTCGTCCCGGCCGCCGAGAAAGACGACGTCGCGTTTCTTATCGGCCGCTTTGGCGAAAACGTTCCGGCTCCAGCTTTGCGGCGCGAGCTTGCGTTCCTCCGACAGACCCGAACAGCCGCAGCCGACGGCAATCCGGCCTGCTGCTCCTTTGGGCGATCGCGGGGCGAGGCCGAGGATCGCGCGCATATGATCGGCGCATTGCTCCATGGGCGCTATCGGCACGCCCAACATGCCGGCGATCCGGTCATAGTGGCTGTAAAGCGGGGAACTCGGATTGAACAGAATCCGATGCGAGTGCAGCTTCTGCCTGATGCCCTTTTCGTCGAAAAAGAAGCCGAGACGGTTACGGGCCAGCGTGAAGATGCTCAGCACGGTGCTGAGATAGCTATAGATCTCAAGGTCGATGACCGTGTCGCTGCCGAAGCATGTGCGAAGGTAGCGGAAGCTGCTCGTCACCATGCGGAAGAAAGAGCGGTCGTCGACGGCGAGTATCTCGTCAAACAGCCCCAAGGTTTCCGCAAAGGGCTTGACGCCGGCTGTGGTGAGCAGGCGCATTTTCACACCAGGATGCGCCTGGCGAATACCGAAGAGGGCCGGGAACGCCATGACGAGGCTCCCGCCACCCAGCATTTTTATAACCAGGATGTCGCCGCGCACCGTCAGGGCGTGATCCCGGGATAGAAAATATCCGAACAGTCTGGCGATCGGGTTGAGAAGCAAAATAAGCGGGCCGCCGAGGTGGCGATCGAGCGCGATCTTTGATTGTATTTTGGTCTTTGAATCCTTTTCGGCGCGCACCGCCGGCGCGAGATAACGGTGGCGGAAATATCCGAACACCCTCGATGCCGGATTGAGCGCGCCGCCCAGATAGCGGTCCAGAGCTGCCTTTGATTGTGTCGACATGCTCATGGCGCACAGACCTTCATTGTTGTCTGCCGCTGGGCACGATGTGGCTGAACGCTAAGGCTGAACTTTCTATTTGCGGACTGTGGGACCGGCGCTGACTAAATTGAAGCGCAAGCCAGACGACGCACAGCAGTCCGCCGCCGAAGGCAGTGGCGGCGAGCCAAGGCCAGCCGATGATCGAAAGGCGGTCGAAGATGGTGGCGTATTGGTCAACGCAGAAAGTATGTCCGGAGAAGACATAGGATTTGTCGTCGCCCTTGATGGCGCACCCGGTGAATAGGGCGATCTGGGCCCATATGGCCATGGCTTGAAACAGCACGGCGAAGATGACGAGCGCGGTGAAGAGCTGGCGCTGCCACTCGCGATTCAAAGCGGCGCACGCGCCCAACCCGAGCGCAGGGGCGACCCATGGCATGAGGATGTGGAGGTACCAGCCGCCGGTGCCGCCGCCGCCGATTGCGACCATTTCGACGACATGGATTAAAAGGCCGCCGCCAAAGCACACAAAAAGCAGCACGGGCAACCATTCCGGCCGGGTGAGAGGCATGCCTCTCAATTGTTTCAGGAAGCCGCCGATGGTGATGATCAGGAGCAAGAAGAGCGGTGCGTAGAGCAGCGGCGGCATGCGAGCCAGCGACCATGTACCTGCCCATACCCAGGTCACGATCATGACGGCGATGCCGCGCGCGAATTCGAAAAGCGAATGATGCTGCTTCAGGCTCGCCAACAGACCGCCATTGGCAGCGATTTGAATCGCATCGCCGTTGCCGCTGAAATCGCCGTAGGCCAGATAGTCACGCAGGTACCAGCCTCCGCCGATCAAAACTGCGAACGCCAGCGAGACGCAGGCGTTGCGCAACTGCAAGCGCGATGACGCTTTGTCGCCTCGGCCGTGCCACAACCGCAACAGCAGGAACACGCCGATCGCGAAGGTGATCGGCAGGAAAAACGCTTTCGTGAGCAAGCCGAGACCCAGCGAGGCGCCCAGCACCGCCGGCCAGACAATGCCGCGCTCGTCAGCCAAGCTTTTGGCAAGCGACAGGGCGGCCGCGCCGGCAAACAGCAGACATAATGAGTCGTTGCCCAGGCGCGCGAATTCCGGAAAGAACATCGGCAGCATGACCGGGTAAAGCAGAAAGCCCGCGATGGCTGCCTGTGGTGCGATGCTCGAGGCCGAAGAAGGGATGGCCATCATCGCGAGAAAAACGCCGCCGAGCGCCAACGAATAACTGATCAGCCGCAGGACAAGAATCTGGCTGACAAAGGGCGCGGGCTCGAGGAGGCGCAATACGGGAGCGAGCAGCAGATAGTAGAGTGGCGGATGCTGCGCCTCCCAGTTCACCTGCTGGCTTGGGATGAACGCGGGATGTGGTTGCGGCTGGCGATAGTCCTGCACAAAGCGCGCGACCGCATCGGGTTGTGCAAAGAACTTTGGATAGACGAGGTGGCTGTCGAATGGCGGCGCCATTGTGCTGTAGGCGACCGGGCCGTGGTAGTCGGCAACATCCCGCGGAATGAAACTGCGGCCGTAGAGCGGAATGACTCCCGTATCGGCGATTTGCCGCAGGCTCGCGAAATGCGCGGTCTCGTCAAAGCCCTCGAACGGCGGCGTAACAGCAATATAGCCGGCGCCGATAAGAAACAGCGACAGCAAATAGACCAAGACCAAAACCGGCGCTCGTGCCATTGCGGACCAGACCGCGTTCACAGGCCAGCGGACCAAGTTGCGGAAAAAACAAAGTTTAACGCCAGCCCGACGGCACCGGTCGCCTTTAGCTTATGAACCCGGAGAACCCGCGTTGCGGCGATTCAGCCCCGTCCCAAAAACCATACCAGCCGCCACTGGGAGCGTCCTCAGACTCGTCGAATTTGGCTGTGGGTACGAAAGTTACCCACAGACTTATCCATAGGAGGAACTGGTCCGACAAAGTTTGAGAAACGGTGGCGAACCCCGCACGGTGCGCCGGGGCGACCTGCGACAAATTTCATGCGTGCTGCGGAAGCTGCCGCGCTTGTGCAGGTCGCGGCGCATAAATAACCTCGCAACCTCTTCGCATTTTTCTTAATGCCACAACTTCAGAAAATTTCAGGGAGCGGACGATGCCGGGAACAAAGCATAGATCTGTGATTTCGCGCCGGGCGCTGCTGGCTGGCAGCGCGGCGATCGGCATGCCGTGGGTGCGGCGCGCGTCCGCGCAGACTTCGGAACCTCTCAAGATCGGATTCCTCACGGTCAATACCGGGCCGCTCGCCGCCGGCGGCAAGCAGCAGGAGGAGGGCGCCGCGTTTTTCCTCAAAGAGCGCGGCGGCATGATCGCCGGACGCAAGATCGAGCTGATTACCCAAGATACCGCCGGCAACCCATCACAGGCGAGGGCCAAGACCCAGGAACTGGTGGAGCGCTACAAGGTGCCGGTGATGATCGGCCCGTTGGCGACCAACGAAGCATTGGCGATGGACGGTTACGTTCGCGACAGCAAAGCGCCGCTCATCACCACGACCTCGGCCGCAACCGTCGATCTGAAGGCGCACCCGGTGAATCCCTGGGTGCTGCACGCGCTCGGCACGGCGCCCCAGGTGACATATCCGCTGGGCGATTACGCGGCGAAGACGCTAGGCTATAAGCGCATGGCTATCGTGGCCGAGGATTTCACCTACGGTTACGAAGGGGCCGGCGGATTTCAGCTCGCCTTCGAGGCGGCGGGCGGCAAGATCGTGCAGAAACTCTGGCCGCCGCTCAATGCGCCCGAATACGCCCCGTACTTGGCGCAGATCAAAACTGACATCGACGGCGTCTATATGGGCTTCGCCGGCAGCAATCCGCTTCGCTTTCTCAAGCAGTTCAACGAATACGGGTTGAAAGGAAAACTGGCCGTGCTCGGCAATACCACGAGCACCGATGAGGGCATCCTCAAGCTGATGGGTGACGAGGCGGTCGGCGTTTACAGCGCCGGCTGGTACGCGGCCGGACTCGAAACCGAGGACAACAAGAAGTTCGTCGCCGGCATCAACGCCGAATATCAGCATGATCCCGGTTTCTATACTGCGGGCCCGTATACGGCGCTGTTGATCATCGAGGAAGCGCTGAAAACGACCCGCGGCAACACAGACGACGCGGCGGCGTTTCTCAAGGCGATGCACGATGTCCGTTTGACGCACGGGCCCATCGGACCGGTGCGGCTCGACGAGTACGGGACGCCGATCCTCGATATCTATATCCGCAAGGTGGCGCGCGTGAACGGCAAGCTGGTGAACACCATCCTCAAGACATATCCGCAGGTCAGTCAGTTCTGGACGTACGACGCCGCGGAATTTGTCACGCGGCCGCCGTTCGCGCGTGATTATCCGCCGAGCAAAAATCTCGAATAGGGCTGTGACCGTTACGCCGGTTCGAACTTGCCGCCGCCAAATAGCGTCGGAATGTAGCGCGGGGTTCCGATCGCGGTCATGAAGCGGTGTTTGGTCTGCACTGGATCGAACGCGATTGGCGGGCGCACGACTTCAAGATCGGGCGCGGTTGATAGCACCAAGACTTCCGGGCCGCCGTTGGCGGCAGCCAGCGTCGTGGCAAAAGCGTCGGGCGTCGCGATATTCTGCGCACGCGGAATTCCAGCCGAACGGGCAAGTTGGGCGAGATCGAGCGCTGGATTGGTCAGCGCCTGGCCGCCTGAGGCGGCGTGGACGCCATTCTGAATGAGCAGCACCGTGAGATTGTCGGGCTTGACTGCGCCAACGGTCACCAGCGCGCCCATGTGCATCAGGATTGCGCCGTCGCCCTCGACAACGAAGACGCGGCGCTTTGGTTGCGCCACCGCAAGGCCCAGCGCCAGCGGCAGCGCCAGACCCATGGAGTCCTCGACGTAGAAATTTTCCGGCGTGTGATGCATCGCTGCCCACAGGTACGACGCATTGCCGAGCGCCGTGACCACGAGCGCCTTAGCCGGCAGCGCCTTGGCGAGCACCGCATAATAATTGGCTCTACTCGGCCGCGTCTCCGTCACCATTGCACGTCCTCCCGCGACAGCAGCAGCGCGAATGGGCTCGATGCTTCTTCGGCGTAGGTCGCGGCCGTTTCCACTTGCGGGCCGATCGGCCGGTTGCAATCGACCCTGGCGTGGGGGAGACCAAAGCCACGCAGCACCGGTTCGGTCACCCGCCCTTTGGGCACGTGATAGAAAACCGGATCCTCGGCGGTGCCGCGATAGGAGACCAGCATCAATAGCGGAAACTGGTAACGCTGCGCCAGCGTCACCATACCGGCACCCATGCTGAGCAGCCCGGCATTCTGAACAAACATCGCCGTGCGCACCCCGCCGAGGCGCGTACCGCAGGCGATTGCCAACGCTTCCTCTTCGTGGGTGGCGCGCACCAGCCGTATCGATGATTCCTGCTCGACGCGCACCAAAATCTCGCCGAGCCAGCCATCCGGCACCGCAACTGCAACGCCGAAGCCAAGGCGCTTGAGCGTATCAAGAAGCTCGGACGGCCGGTGGATTGCAGCGTGGGACTCGCGCGGGTTCATCAATCATTTCTCCCCAGCGGGATAATCGTAGGCAAGGCCGTTGCTATTGTCGACCTGGGTGGGCTGGTGCAGAATTGATCGCGAGTGTGCGACGACAATCGCCGGGATAGGGAGCCGCTCAAGAGCAGGACTGAAATCTTTGCGCCGTAATGGGCGCCAAAGGAGCTGAACATGAAGCGTCTTTTGCTCGTGCTCTTTACCCTTGCCATCGCGGTGCCGGCGCAAGCGCAGGACAAGCTGGTCGTCAGTATCTGGGGTGGCAGCTGGCGCGATCTCGTCGCCGATACGGTAGCGAAGAAATTCACCGCCAAAACCGGCGTGCCGGTGGACTTTATTACCGGTGGCACGATCGATCGCCTCAACAAAGCGCGGCTTGCCAAGGACAACCCGGAAAGCGACATCACCTTCACGACGTCCCATGTCGGCTGGCTCTACGCGAACGGCGGCCTGTTCGAGAAGCTCGACCTCGCCAAGATCCCGAACGCGAGCAATCTCGTCGACGAAGCACGCTTTAGTCCGTTTCATCTCGGCAGCTGGGCCTACATCTACACGATCGGCTATCGCAACGACCTGATCAAAGACATTAAGTTTGGCACCTGGAATGATCTTTGGAGCCCGGAACTGAAGGGCAAGATCGCGGCTCCCGATTTCGATCCAAGCCACCTGATCGTCGTCGCCGCTATCTTGGCAGGCGGCGACGCGGAGCATTGGCAAGTGGGCCAAGACAAGCTCAAAGCATTGAAGCCGAATTTCAAGGCCTTCTATTCCGACGACGCCAACAGCCAACAATTGCTGGCGAGTGGTGAGACGCCGGTGCAGGACGTTCTTTCGATGAACGCCTATTACATGATCGGGCAGGGCTCGCCGATTACCGTGGACATTCCCAAAGAGGGGGGTGTCCTTGGCGTGGACGCGGTGGCGATCATGAGCGGGTCGAAGAAGGCCGATCTCGCCTACAAGTTCATCAACACTCTCTACGAGCCGGACGTTCAGGCCGATATAGCAAAGCAGAAGAAGGGCAGCCCGGTGGTGACCAATGCCAAGCTCGATCCCGATCTCGCCAAGCTTCCGGGCGTCTTCACTTCGCCGGCACAATGGAAGCAGCAGATCGTCATCGACCCGAAGCTGCGCGCCGAGAAGCTGCCGGAATGGCGCAAGTGGTTCTCTGAAAACATCATGAACTGATGCGACAGCGGCCGGCCATGGGTGAGTCTGCGGCCTTGCCGGCCCCGTTGTGAAGGCACAACCGTTCCTCCGCAGCTTCGTCACGCCCGCGGCGCTGTGCGCCTTTGGCTTTCTGGCGGCGATGGCCGCCGTGCTGCAATACAGCGTCCGCGCCTTCGTTCCCGGCTCGCTGGAGCCAGGCGGATTTACGCTTGCGAATTTCGCCGACCTGCTCAAGCCGCTCTACGCGCGCGTCTTTGTTGACACGGTCTGGATTTGCTTCCTGACGGCGGTCTTTACCTTGGTGATCGGCTATCCGCTGGCCTACGCGCTGGTGCATGTGCGCAACAGGTTTGCCAAAGCCTTCATCTTGATCACGGTGATTACGCCGCTGTTCCTCGGCGAGGTGGTGCGCACCTATTCGTGGATTATCGTGCTCGGCAATAACGGCTTCATCAATTCGATGCTGCTGGAGCTCGGCCTCATCGCGCAGCCCATCCAGTTCATGTTTACAAAATTCGGCGTGGTGGTCGCGCTGGTGCACGTCACTATGCCGGTAATGGTCATTATTCTCGCGGCGGCGCTGTCGCATATCGACCGCAACTACTTGCGGGCCGCCGAAAGCCTGGGAGCCGGACCGGTCCGCGCCTTCGCCACGGTCACCTTGCCGTTATCGATGCCGGGTATCGTTGCCGGTATCACCACAGCCTTTGCCTGGACCTTCAGTGCTTTTGCCACGCCGCAACTGATCGGCGGCGGCCGGGTGAATATGATCTCGAACTTGGTGTATCAGCTCGGCTTTGCGAGCTTTGATTTTCCATTCGCGGCAAGCCTGTGCGCGGCCGGGCTGGCGCTGGTGGCGGTCATTCTTTGGCTGACGCGGCTCGCGATGCGTCCGCTGGAACGGATGGGGCTACACTGATGCCCCGCTCGTGGCTCCAGCGGCTCCTTCGGCTTGGCGGGACGCTCGCCGTGTTGGCGATCCTCGGCTTCCTGCTGTTGCCGGCCGTGGTGGTGGCGCTGGCGGCGTTTAACGACAGCGCGCTGCTCGCGTTTCCGCCGCACGCGTGGTCCTTGCGCTGGTTCGCCCGGGCCGTGGAATATCGCGATTTTCAGGAGGGGCTGCGCAACGGCCTGATTGTCACCGGCTGGGCCTCCGCTATCGCGCTCGTAGTTGGCGCTGCCTTCGCGTTTGCCATCGATCACTACGAGTTTCGCCTCAAGGCGCCGATTGAGGCCGTGCTGCTGTCACCGCTGTTCGTTCCCCATTTCACGGTAGGCCTCGGATTTCTGATCCTCGCCGCGCAGATCGGCCTGGCGCGCACCTATACGATCGTGGTCGTTTGTCACGTGGTCTTGGTTCTACCGTTCGTGCTGCGCAGCGTTTACGTCTCGTTGCGTAATCTCGATCAGCGGCTTGAGCTGGCGGCGGCAAGCCTTGGCGCGCCACCGCTCCGAGTGCTCACCACGATCACGTTGCCGCTGCTGCTGCCGGGGCTGGTCAGCGGCTGGCTGTTTGCCGCCATCCTGTCGTTCAACGAATTCACCGCATCGCTGTTTGTCACCGCACAACGAACCCAGACCTTGCCGGTCGTGATGTACAATTACGTGCGCGAATATGCCGATCCCTCGATGGCCGCGCTGTCGGTGATCTACATCATCGCTACTGCGACCCTGCTTACGCTCGCCAACACGTTCTTCGGCCTTAACAAAATCCTCAATGTCACGGAGCACTGACATAGGCGGCGACGATGCGGTGCGCTTCGATCGCGTCAGCAAGCGATTCGGCGCGGTGGTCGCGCTGCATGAGATTTCGCTGTCGATCAGGCGTGGGGAGTTCATGACTCTCCTTGGGCCGTCGGGGTGCGGAAAGACGACGGTGCTCAATCTTATCGCGGGCTTCTTCAGTCCGGACGGAGGTGAAATTCGCATCGGCCGCGAGCGAGTGAACGACGTGCCTCCGTACCAGCGTGAAGCCGGCATGATGTTTCAGAACTATGCGCTGTTCCCCCACATGACGGTCGCCGCTAATATCGCCTATGGGCTCAAGGCGCGGCACGTGCCGCCGCCGGAGATTGCCCGCCGCGTGGGCGAGGCGCTCACTCTCGTAAGGCTCTCCGGCTATGAGGATCGCAAGCCGCGCGAATTGTCCGGTGGGCAGCAGCAGCGGGTCGCGCTGGCGCGCGCTCTGGTGATTAATCCCAAGGTGTTGCTGCTCGATGAGCCGTTCTCTGCGCTCGACAAGAACCTGCGCGCCTCCATGCAGGTGGAGCTGCGCGAGATTCAACGAAAGCTCGGAGTGACAACCGTCTTCGTGACCCATGACCAAAGTGAAGCTTTGAGTCTGTCCGACCGGATTGCGGTGATGTCGGAGGGGCGCATTTGCCAAGTCGGTACGCCGGAGGAAATCTACCGCAGGCCGTGCGAGCGTTTCGTCGCATCGTTCGTCGGCGACGCCAATGTGCTGCGCGGCTGCCTTGACCGTATCGATGGCGCGCAGGCGATCGTGGCTGTGGGGGCGCTGCGCATCAAAGTGCCGTCGGGCCCGCTGGTAGGCGTCGGCGCTTCCGATTCGGTGGATTTGTTCTTCCGGCCTGAGCAACTTTTGTTGATCGATTCAGGTGAGCGTTGCGCCGGCACTGGTACTGTCGCGGCGCAGGTCTATCAGGGCGGGCACGTAGACGTGTATGTCGATTGCGCGGACTCATCCTGCGGCCGCCTGTTGGCGCGCCTATCAGGGCCGCAAGCGACGGCGCTCTGGCCAGTGGGAACGCGGGTCGGCATCGCGGTCACCGCCGACGAGGCCGTGGCCTTTCCGGTCGCGTAGCCGCGCCGGACACGCAGCGGAGAGCCCCGGCGGCGTGCGCCGAGGCTCTCACGTCACGCTCAGCAGCGCACTCAGCGACCGATTTGGCGGCTAACAGCGTTTTCCTGCTGATTAAGCGCGCGATGCTCGGCTGGGGTCAGATGGCTATGATTTAGCCCAGCCATGACGCGCTCTTCGTGACGGATGGCGCGATCCTCGCTATGCAGCGCGCGGGCCCGCCAGGGGGTGATTTCGCCGCGGCGCAGTTCGCCATTGATGCGCCGATTCTGATTCGCTAGCCGGTCGTTGACCTGGACGCGCCACGGATGGCTGCGCTGCCATGGCGTGCTCGCCGAAGCCGCGCCGACCGTGCCGCCGATCATCGCGAGGCCGATTGCAAGTGTGATTGCCCTCTTGGTGAAGCTCATGACTTCCTCCTGTCGCCGCAGAGACCGCATCGACGATTGCCGATGGGTTGCGGTCTTCAAATGCAGGAAGAATACGCAGCTGCCATGAACTCGCCCTGAGCCGACGGTTCAAACTCCATTCATGCACATTAAATCGCGGTAATCCGCCGCGGTTGCACCGCTGCGACGGATTACCTGCAGCGCTAGCGTCGGCTGCTCGGTTCAGGCCGCTTTATACTTGGCGTCGCGGTCGAGCAATTCGATGGACACGCCCTCGGGTGCGCGGATGAAGCACACCCGCACGCCGGGCCGCACCGTCGTCGGCTCGCGGGTGAATTCAACGCCCTTGGCTTTCAGGTCGGCAGCGATCGCGTCGATGCCGCTGACGGTGAGTCCGAAGTGATCGAGACCGCGGTACGGAATGGTCGGAGCAGCGTTGGTGCCGTCGCCGGTGGCCACGGGCGCGATGAAAATGTTGGCGCCCCCGACTTTCAGATCGATGCGCGGCTTGCCTTCCTGCATGGTGCGAATGATCTCGGCGCCGAGATTCTTTTCGAACCACTGCGCCATTCCTTCGGGATTGGTGGTGCGCAGATGAATGTGGTCCCAGGTGAATTTGGCCATGACTTTCTCTCCCTGTGCTGTCCTTCACGCGTCATGCGCGGGCTTGACCCGCGCATCCGTACGAACTTGCCGTAAGTTAAGAATTGTCCGAGTGCGCGTATGCGCAGCAAGGATCGCCGGGGGTCAAGCCCGGCGATGACGAACTGTTACACCTTGACCTTCTCATCCTCCGCCACGCGGCCGACGGCGGGCCGTTTGAGCATGCGATCCTTAAACGCAGTGTAGTTCTTCAGCTCTGCCATGGGCAGCTCGCGGCGTACGCCCCAGGCGTAGAACACGAAGCCGTAAGGATCGAGGACCGAATAGCGATCGGAGAACCATTCGCGGTTCGCCAGCATGCCGTCGATCTGCTTCAGGTAGCCGTGGAACGTCTTCAGCCCCGCCTCTTTGATCCCCGGGAAGGCGCTGGTGTCGGCCGTGTAGCGCTCGGGCCGGCCGACGTGGGCGTGCGCCGGATGTACGCTCGAGGCAAAGAAGCCGATCAGCGAAAGCGCTTTCGCTTCCGCCGTGGCGTCCTTCGGCCAGAGGCCGAACCGCTTGCCGAGGTAAGGCAGAATGGCGGTGTTCTCGGTGAGCGGCTCGCCGTTGTCGAGGCGCAGCGCCGGCACCCGCCCCAGCGGATTGATCTTGAGGTAGGCTTCGGTGCGCTGCTCACCCTCGGCGAGATTGACCTTCTTGGCGTCGTACTTCTCGCCGGTCTCCTCGAGCACGATATGCGCCGCCATCGAGCACGCACCCGGACCGTAATAAAGCGTCAACATTCGCGAAGTCTCCCTCCAAATATCCGCTGCACGATTTTCGTGCGCGCCAATCGTTCGCCAGCGGACATTATACTGGCGTAAAGGCTCCGTGGAGTCAGGCAGTAGAGATTTCCGACGCTCGAGGTGAGCCCTGAAGTCCCGGTGTGGCCGGCACCGGACGGCTAAGCTATGGTGGCTCCGCCGCATAGAGACTTACGCGCAGAAGTTTTGGGAAGAGTGCCAGGGAAGAACACATGATCAAGAAATTCCATGTCCTTTACGTCGGCCAGATCGAGCTCGACAATGTCGGGCTTTCCGGCACTCCGGCCAACGATCGGCGCTATTCCGACGAGCGGCTGCGTGAGGCATTTTTCACCGCGCGCGACATCGCGCAACTCATGGACGAACTCGGCTTCGACGTGTTGTGGACCGCCGAGCATCATTTCCAGCGCGAAGGCTACGAGGTTTTTCCCAACCTGATTCAGCTCGGGCTTTGGCTCGCGACGCAAACCAAGCGGCTGAAGTTCGGATGCGCCTTCAACGTATTGCCGATGTGGCACCCGATCCGCTTGGCGGAAGATTACGCCATGGCAGATATCGTCACCGACGGCCGCGTCGTCATGGGCGTCGGCCGCGGCTATCACACCCGCGAGGTCGAGAGTTTTGGCGCGCCACTGCTCGACGCGGAAAAAAACCGCGAGCTGTTCGAGGAGCAGCTTCAGCTCATGCTGAAGTGCTTCAATGACCAGCAGTTCCACCATAAGGGCAAATTTTATGAGGCGCCGCCGCCGGTCGAATATCGCGGCTATAAGCTGACCGACATCACCATGGTGCCGCGGCCGAAGCATCTGCCGGTGGAAGTCTGGATGCCGATCGCCAGCGGCAAGACCATCGACATGATGGCGCGCTATGGGCTCAAGGGCATGGTGACGCTCAACGGCGAGAAAATTCTCGACGACGTCATTCGCGCGTTTCATGAAGCCTGCAAGAAGCACGGCCGGCCCAATACGCTCGGCGAAGACATGATCTGGGGCGCGGGCGTCTATCTCGCCAATAGCCGTGAGGAGGCGATCCGCCGCCTTGAGCCGGCCCACGATGAACGTTTCAAATGGTTCGCACCGTTCGGCTTCGTGCGCTATGCGGACGAGCACGGCCGCACCTGGGGCTCGCCTGGCGCGCCAACGACCGTGCCCAAGCTTGCCGAAGGCGTGAAGCAAAAAGCCTGGTTCTGCGGTCCGCCCAAAGAGGTGATCGACGGCATCAAGTCGGTCGCGGCAAAATATCCGGGGCTGCAGGATTTCATGATCCACTGGGCCGAAGGCCTTTCGCCCAAGGAATTCAAAGAGCAACTACGCTGGTTCGCCAAGGACGTGATGCCGGCGTTCAGGTCGTAGGGCGCGCCAGCGAAAGCGATCGCGTCAGTTTGGTCGGGGGTGACCACCGATAAGGGGCAACCGGCGCCATGCCCATGCGGTTGCTTTTTGGCAAAACCGCACAAGTGCCTTGCTGCGTAGTCGCAATAAATCGACATTCCGGTTGGTCACTTCTCGATCAATCGCGAAGAGTTCTTCAACATAGCCGTCGCGCTCTGGTATAGGAGCACAATATAGGAGATTTGCGGTAAGCACGCATTTTGCCAAATCGGTAACGGTGAACAAATTTCGCTCATGATTCATTGAGATGAACAGGCGTGCGTGACTGTTAATCCATCCCGCATACTCGAGCGCCGTCTTAATTGACATTTCGGTAATGGAATCGACGTTGATAACCACGTCGTATTGCCGGTCCGGCATGTTTGTTGCCGAAAATATCTTGATCTTGTTGATCGACGGAGGCTCGACATCACCCTCCATCCAAATGACGTCCGGACCAAGCGCCTCGGCCAGGAAGCGGGCATGGGCGACCACACCCAATGGCAGATCAATTGTGGTGTAGTCGGTCACGCCATCGCGATATGTATAGTATGCGCAATGGCCAACACCTGGTCCGATTTCAACGACTGCCGTACCGCCGATTGACCGCAGCGCCGCCAGCAGCCTATCCGCCTGGTAGCGAGCGAGCGTGGCTCGATCGCTTGCCAGCGCCAGTTCGAGGAAGGGCCGGCCATCGCTCGATTTCATGAAGGTCCGGCAAAGGTTATCCACGCCGTAATAAAGGTCGGTCCGAATAGGGTCGGCAAGAATTTGACGTAACGCATCGTTGCCATCGGCGACGAGCGCATCGTGAATGTCCTGCCGTCGCGCGTCGATCACTTTCCAGGTGTACCCCGTCGTGCGGGCGCCGGCGTCAAGCGCCAGTCGATAGCTTCGCCGCACGCGATCAAGAAATCCGTCGCTGAGGTAGGGCGGGTTGATCATCGGTTGTGCATTAAGAGGCAGCGCACAACCGCGGGTCAAGCGTCAGTGCGGCAGACGAGACGATTTGCTCGAACTTTGTGGGCGTTTTAGTTCTTTGCGGTTCAATTATAAGTTAGGCAAGTATGGCACGCGTTGCGTTGATCTTCCCGCCCTTCATGCAATTCAACATCATCGCTTTTGTGCGTTTTGGGAGCGGTTAGCGGCTCAACAAGTCGAAAAATCAACCCTTCGCCAGCATCCCTTTGGTGCCGAGGAGGCCGCGCGGGAAGAACAGCACCACGAACATGAAAATGAGCCCGATGAACGACATCCAGTTCACCGTCATGGATGAAATGTAGTCTTGTAGCATGACGAACACGGCGGCGCCGACCAGCGGCCCCCAGAATGTGCGCATGCCGCCGATCACGGTCATGACCACGAAATAGCCCGACAGCGTGTAGTGCAGTGTCAACGGATCGGCGAAATTGTTGAGCAGCGCATAGAGCGTGCCGGCGAGCGCGGTGAAGAAACAGGAGATCGAGAACGACAGCCAGATATGGCGCTCAACCGGAATGCCTAAAAAGCGCGCGCGGCGTTCGTTCTCGCGGATGGCGATCAAAGTGCGGCCGAACGGCGAGCGCAAGATCAGGCCCATCACACCGACCGCCGCGGCGAAGATTGCCAGCAGGAAGAAATAGAACGGCGCGCCGCCGGCGGTGATGTCGAGCATAAACGGCCCGAGCGCGATCGGTGCACGCTGGAAGTCCCGTAGGCCGTCGAAGCCGCCGGTAAAACTGTTCCAGCTGTACGCCAGGTAGTACCAGAGCTGTCCGAACGCGATGGTGCACATGGCGAAGTAGACGCCGCGACGGCGCACGATGAGCAGGCCGAACAACGTTCCGGCCAATCCGCCAAGCAGCGTGCCGGCCAGCATGGCGAGCGGCGTGGAGTGCACGAGATAGCGGAGCGTCAGTCCGGCCCCATAGGCGCCGAGTCCGAAGTAAGCCGCGTGGCCGAAGCTGAGCACGCCGGTGAAGCCGAGGAGCAGGTTGAGCGCCATGGCAGCCAGGCCGAACACCAGGACGCGGCCGGCCAAAGCCGTGTAGCCGCCGAGGAGTGGAAGCCAGAACGGTACGGTGATCAGCGCTACCCAGACGGCGGCCAGCGCTAGCTGATCGCGATTCAGCAACCGCCGCGGCTCGGAGGTCGATAGCGCGACGGTCACGACATCATTCCTTCCTCACCCATGAGTCCGCGGGGCCGGATGAGGAGCACCGCCATCATGATTGCGTAAATCACGGCTTCGCTAGCCGACGGATAGAAGACGGTGGTGAGCGCTGCCGCGAGGCCGATCAGTAATCCGCCGAACAAAGTGCCGATCAGGCTGCCAACGCCGCCGACGATGATGGCGATGAAGCTTGGCAGCAGCAGGTCGTCGCCCATGTTGGGATTGAGACCGATCTGTCCGGCGGCGAGCACACCGCTCAGGCCGGCCAGCAGGCAGCCGACGCCGAAATTGAAGGTACGCAGATTGCGCACGTTAACGCCGAGCACCGACACGGTTTCGAGATCGAGTGTTCCGGCACGGATGCGCAGGCCGATGCGGGAGCGGCGCAGGAAGGTGAACAGCCCGATGACGGCAATGATCACGACCGCCACCATGAACACGCGGTACCAGGTAATAAAGAACAGGCTGGCGGTGATCGGCTGTGCCAAGGCGGATGGCAAGCCCATGGGCAGGCCGTTTGGGCCCCAGATGTACCGCGCCGCGTCCTGCATGACGAAGGCCAAGCCGAACGTGAAGAGCAGGCTGTAGACCGGATCGCGGTTGTAGATGCGGCGGATCATCAAGCGCTCGATCGCAACGCCGATCAGCGCCGTGAGCAGCGGTGAGACCAGGAGCGCGCCCCAATATCCCAAAGTGGGCGACAGCGTGAACGCCAGATAGCCACCAAGGGCCAAGAAATTGCCGTGCGCGAAGTTGATCACGTTGGACAGATTGAGAATGAGCGATAGGCCGAGCGCCATCAGCACATAGAACGCACCGATGATCAGTCCATTGGTGACGTTGAACAAAATGACTTGGGCCATCGGGGGGCTCTACGCATCAGACATCATTGCGAGAAGCGAAGCGACGAAGCAATCCAGAGCTATTCACTGGCCTGGATTGCTTCGCTTCGCTGGCAATGACGTGGGAATGGATCAGCTTGGCTGCGCCATCTTGCAGCCGGTCTCTTCGACCGTACCGGCGGCCTGTTCACCCGGCACCAGTTCTCCGACGGTGAACACGTCGTCAGGGTTTCCTTTCGGCGGGTGCATTTCGCCGACGAAAATGTTGGGCATCAGCTCGTGATCGCCGGCGCGATAGCGCACTTTGCCGGGCTGCAGCGCCACGTCGGGGGGCAGTTCGAGATCTTCCAGCGCTTTGGCAAGCTTCGGGCCTTCGAGCGACTTCGCCTTCTCGGCCGCAAGTCGCACCGAATGCATCGAGACGTAGCCGAACCAGTCGCGTGCCGTCGGCGTTTTCTTCACTGCGGCGCGGTAATCGGCGACGAATTTCACGACTTCCGGCACGTTGGGCTGGTTCCACCACCATTCCATGTCCCACCAGCCGGCCTGGGCCTCGGGCGGACAGCCCTTGACGCTTTCGAGTTCGAACAGCCCGCCGCCCAGCGCCATTTCTTTTTGCATGCCGAACTGGGTGAATTGCTTCATGCAGTTGATCTGCGACAGTCCACCCATGTTGTTGAGCAGAACGTCTGGCTTATAGGCCTTGGCCTTGATCAGGGTCGCGGAATAATCAGTGTTGTTGATCGGCAGCATGTCGCCTTCATAGCTGCCGCCGAGCTTGGTCAGCGCCTTGACAAATGCGTCCTGCAGCGTGTGGCCGTAAGCGTAGTCGGGCGTGATGAAGAACCATTTCTTGCCGAACTTCTTGACCAATTCAGGCGTCACCGCGTTGGCTTCCATCGACGTGGTGTTGCAGACGCGGAAAACGTTCCATTTGCAATTGGTTCCGGTGATCGGGTCGGTATGGCCGCCCGGAACGATATGGAAGACCTTTCTCTGGTTGGTCACTTGTGACATCGCGTAGGCAATGCCCGAATTCACGTCGCCTAGGATAACGGCGACCTGATCGCGATCGATCAGCTTTTCTGTCTTCTGCACGCCGGTGCCGACGTCATTGGCCGAGTCCTCAACGAGCAGCTGGACCTGGCGGCCGAGAATGCCGCCCTTCTTGTTGATCTCGGCTTCGGCGTATTTGGCCCCGTCCACTTCGCTCTGCGCCAGCGCCGACAGCACGCCGGTCAGTGGATTGACCATGCCGATCTTGACCGGCTCGTCGCCGAGCGCGCGGACAATGTACGGCGCGGCAATGACCTGACTCGCGCCGAGCGCAACGCCGGCCTTGAGAACCGTGCGGCGACCGATAGGCGTACAGGTTTGTGACATTCGTCGAACCTCCCTGGTGATGATTTTGTGCGGGGTTGGTCCCCGGTCGATTATCGGCTTGTCACGCGCTCCGTTCCGATGCGCCGGTACAGCAAATCGCGCCCACGAGCCGAATCGCTGCACCTGCAAGCTTCAGACATCTTCTGCCCGGTCTTTGGGACCGTCAAGGAAAAGCGTAGTTTGCCAATGTGGTGAAAACATCCGTCTTTCGTTAAATAAAATAGCATTCCTGCCGCAGGACGCTTGATGCCCGTTATTGCCCCAACGCTGAAGGCGCACGGCGCCGAAATTCCGGCCATTGGCTTCGGCACGTCGGGCATGGGGTACGTCACCGCGGAGCACGTGGCCGCCGCGCTGAAAGCCGGCTATCGCCATATCGACACGGCTCGGAAATACGGCACTGAACCTGCCGTTGGCGATGCGATCCGCCATTGCGGAATCCCGCGTCGCGAAATTTTTGTGTGCACGAAAGTTTCCCACGAGAACCTGCACGCAGGGGATTTCGCGCGCTCGGTCGATGAGAGCCTAAAGGCGCTCGGCCTCGACTACGTCGATCTGTTGCTCGTGCATTGGCCCGAGAAAAACACGCCGCTGGCGGAGACCATGGGGGCGCTGGCCAAAGCGAAGCGGCAGGGCCTCACCCGTCATATCGGTGTGGCCAACTTCAACATCGCCATGCTGGACAACGCGATCGCGCTCTGTCCCGAGCCGCTGGTGACCTTGCAGGTTGAATGCCATCCCTATCTCGACCAGTCGAAAGTGATTGCGGCGTGCCGGGAGCGCGGCCTGGTGTTGACGGCCTATTGCCCGTTGGCGCGCGGCCGCATCAAGGACGATCCGGTGCTCGCCGACATCGGTCGCCGCAGCGGCAAGACCTCCGCCCAGGTTGCGTTGCGCTGGCTGATGCAGCAGGAGATCATCGCCGCCATTCCGCGTTCGTCCAACACAGCGCGCATTGCCGAAAATATCGACGTGTTCGATTTCGAACTCGATGACGACGCGATGCGTCGCATCGGTGCGCTCAAACGGCGCGATGGCCGCACCGCCAATCCCGTGGGGCGCGCGCCCATATGGGATGCTTGATTGTCATCATCCGCGAAAGCGGATGATCCAGTAATCAGAACCGCGGAGACAGACTTTCCCAATCAGAGGATACTGGATGCCCGCCTTCGCGGGCATGACACGACAGAGGAAATCGGCATGGCTGGCGCGCCAAAATACTTCATGTACTTTCCTGGCAATTACCGCTGGTCGGCGGCGTTCGTGAACATGCTGGGCACGGCGCCGTTCGGCGGCGTCGACATCAGCGAGCTACATCACATCGGCCGGTTGCTGGAAGGGAAGGGGGCCGAGGACGACGAGGCTTGGTTCGATGCCTGCGACCGGGTCGCCAATATCGTGCGCGGCCACGCCGAGCAGTTTCGCGCCGAGCGCCATCCGCGTGCCGCGGCTTCGTTTCATCTGCGCGCCTGCCACTACTATCAGATGGGCGAACGTTTCCGCACGCCGAAGGATGCGCGGGCGCTCGAAGCCTATCGCCAAGCGGTCGAGTGCTTTCATCAATTTGTGAAGCTG
>JASHVC010000798.1 GCA_030039655.1 Xanthobacteraceae bacterium
GCGCCTGGCACGTGAGAAACGCTTCGTCCAGTACAAACCCTTACACGGGCAGCAGGCGGCCGAACACCAGAGAGCCTTGAATGACCTCCGCTTCCTGCTTAACCAACATGGCAAGGAAGGCGCATGGCTATGGGACCCTTATCTCACGGCAGACGACCTCCTTGGCACGCTTTTTTATTGCCGCTACCCAAATTCGGATTTGCGCGCGCTGACCGCAGGTTATCCGGCGCCCGAAGACGGGCAGGGTGCGAGCGAGCGTCAATCATGCGCGGAGCGCTTGCGTGCTTGGACGTCGAGCTGGCCAAAGCCGTCACCTGCGCCGCAATCCGGAATCACGTTTGCGGAAAAGCAACGGACGATACTTGATGCTACCAAGTCCAATTTTCTCGGCCTCCACCTCGAATTCCGTGTGAGGGTCGGGCGCGCTGGCTGGCCTTTTCACGACCGTTTTCTGATCTTTCCTGCAATCGGCCGTGGTGCCTCGGCTTGGTCGCTGGGTACGTCAGTTAACAGCGTCGGAAAGCAGCATCATATTCTTCAAAGGGTCGATGACGGTCAGCTGATAATGCAAGCCTTTCGCGAGTTGTGGGATCAGCTCGACCAGCCCGAACATTTGGTCTGGAGGAAGCCGTGAGCGGCGACGATCAACTCGCTGAGGCCGTTCATGAGGCTGCCAACGACGGCGCCCCGCTCGCGCCGTCACAGCTGATGACATTTATCGCCGGCCTCGAAGAACCAGTGCGGGCGCTCATGGACTGGGATCAAGGTAACCAGCTCTTTGCGGCCTTCGAGTCGGAATTCGGATTTATCAATCGCGCGCGGTTTTCCCAGAGGCCTATAGAGACTGCCGACATGCCGCGCTACGCAGCCTTGTTGCGCTGGCTCATTCGCGAATTGCGCTACTGGCGCCGCGCGCTCGATCGCGACTGTAGAACCATTGTCGCTGTCGTCATCGTGGCTCAGGCTTGCGACTTTGATAGTGGCCTGTGGCCATTGTTTCCCGATGATATTGGCGCGAATGCCGATCTCATCGATTACTTCAAGGATGCAATTGCGCACTCCAGCGTCCCGATAGGGCCCGCCATCTCGGCGCATCCTTGGGAAGTGGAAGCGCTTGAGAGATTCAGCGAGGCTGACGTGAACGGCGACTGGATTGGCATTATGAACGGCTGGACGCGGCTCCGCGAAGTGCCATTTTTTGCCAACACTCTTCGAACCCAGGCCGCACGGTTCCTTTGCCGGTACGCAATGAACGGTCTCCTGCAAGCCGTTGCAAACCTGCACCAGACTGCTTTGGCTATGCAGATCGCCGGGGCCTTCAGGATCGAGATAAGACTCCGCCTGGGTCTTGCCACCGAGAACCCGTATGTGCAGCTCGCCTGCGCATATCGAAGCGTGACTGAGCCACCAAATCCTCGCGATCGCTCACAAAGTCTTACTGCATCTGAGCAGCAGCTCCTTTCCGATCTTTTTCTCAAGGTTGCCAACGATGCTCCGCGTTGGCAGGCATGGATGCAGATTTTCAACACCTATCCTGTTCGCTTTCCTTCGCTTCAGGTCCCGTTGGGAACGGCGATGGCCAGGGTTCCGGACTCAGCAATCGAGCCCTACGTCAAATCCATCTGGCTCTATCCGAAGCAAGCTCAGCAAGATCCTGGTCGCCGCTGTGTGACTGCCTGTCTCAGAGCATTCCGCGCCAGTGCAGTAGCCGAGCGTCGAAAAGCGGTGTGGACCGCGGCTCATGCGCGCTGGCTCCAATGGAATTTCAACGACGCCGATCCCAATCAACACTTGATCTGGATTGGGTGGTGCGATCTGGACTTTGCGCTCGTCGGCCATGCCTATGAATGCATGAGCGGCTCCGAACGCGACGCGACAATTCAAGCTATCGGAAGAGACCTGCTCACCGTCGATGAACGGTGGTACGTATCTGTTACGGACATTCATTCTGCCTGGAATAGGTTGCTATCGCGCCTGCAACCTTACGCTCGGGCGTCACGTCTCCCCATTGAGGGCGAGGATTGGCTCACGGAGAATCAGGTGTGCTATCCGTTCGATCCAGCCACCGACAAATATACAGTGCTCAAATTCAGCATTACCTGAGCGCCCAGCGGGGCGAAGGGATTCGAACCCTCGAACACCAATCTTAAATATGAGGAATGCGCTGAGTATACGATTTTCAATAGCGAAAATAAGTGCCACCTGCTGTCGCCAAAGGATGTCGCCACTGTCGCCAATGACATCTGTAAGTGATTGATTTCATTGCATGGCGCTCCCTAGGGGACTCGAACCCCTGTTTTCGCCGTGAGAGTGCGTTCGCGAGCAAACCAATATCAAGCGATGCCGAGGCTTCGACTAATGCAGGTGTTGCTATCGTTTCCTAGCGCTCCAAAGCACCGAACGCGCGAAGGGTCTCAGGGCAGCGTCTGATAACATTAAAGGATCAGTTCCAGCCGAAGCCATCATCGCCACCACAAAAAAGAAGAGCGTGACTTTATCGTCATGAGCTCGCGCAGCAGGGGAGGGTCTCTCGGTTGTTGCTCTCGGCCAGGCTTATGAAGTGTCCCCCGCGCGGTTCCGTGGCCTAATCGTAAGGTGATGCTGTGAGTGGGGCGTGTGCGCGAAATGGCCTCCGTCTGAGCTTGGCTTGGCTCGGTGAGGCCTCCCGGAGCAAGCTTACACCAGCCCTTCGCTATCGAAACTTCGGCGTAAACTGCAACATTGCACCGTGTGCATGACTACGTCGGCTAGCGGCTGGCAATTACTGAACATTGTCGGCGTGCATCACACTGAACGGAAGCCCGTCGCGATCGTACACGTTCTTGAATTCGGCGACCAAGCGGCGCAGCCGTTTTGCAAACTCGTTGGCGATGCCGCGCATTTGTGTTGCTGAATTCGCTTCTTTCGAGCTCGCAAGTATCATGGCCTGCGCCTGCAGCAGGGCATCGTATATTTCATAGTTGCGCAATTGCGCGGTCTTGGTTGCCGGATCGCGCGAAGCATCGATGATCGCCTGCCAGACCGCTTCCAGAACCCGGTCGCGATAGGCGCGGTCGAACGCGTCAATTTCCGTTTTGATTTTGGCCGTCATAAATGCCCGAAGCCGCAATAGCCCCGACCCGGCGGAAAGCGCGGTCCGCAGCCACAGCCATTCCCCAATGTAAAGTAATGCTTGCGGCATCACAAGAGATGAGTTAGATTGAATAATTGACGTTTAAAACATCATTTCGATGTGACCTTTCGTGATCACCGCAGGACAACTCCGCGCCTCGCGCGCCCTCCTCGGCATTGACCAGCGCACGCTGGCGGAAGCCGCCGGACTCTCTTTGCCGACCATCCAGCGCATGGAGGCAAGCGAGGGGGTCATTCGCGGCAATGTCGACTCGCTGATGAAGCTCGTGGGCGCTCTCGATGCGCTCGGCATCGAACTGATTACCGACAATGCGTCGAGCCAGGGCGGCGGCCGCGGTGTGCGGCTGAAGAGGGCGGCGACGTGACGCTGACCGTCGTTCTGTCCTGCGCCGCGGCACTGCTGGCGCTCGCCCCGCT
>JASHVC010000799.1 GCA_030039655.1 Xanthobacteraceae bacterium
GCCTCGTTCGCCTTGAAGGCCTTGCGGTTCTCATCCTTCATCAGCGACATGCAGAACATGTTGATGCCGTAGCCCTGACGGGACCGCTCGGCGTCAAACACGAAAGTGCCCGGAATATCGTCGTAATCTTGCTGTTCGCGGGCCATCGGCGTGTCTCCGGTTTGCCTTCACATATATAACGCAGGGAACCTTGGCAACGTAAGCGTACCTTCCTCACCCTGAGGCGCTCGGCGGAAAAGCGCCGAGCCTCGAAGGGCGAGGCCCGAGAGCCTCGGCCTGTATCCTTCGAGGCTCGCTTCGCTCGCACCTCAGGATGAGGGACAGGTGGCAAGCCCGGCCTGGACCGTCACGCCACTTCCAGCAATATCTCGGTCAGCCGCTCCGGCATGTCGAGCATGACGTCGTGGCCGGACGGCACCTCATAGGTGCGCCAATTCTTGGCCCGCGCACTCGCGAGGCCTGCGTCGAAATACGGGTTCGCATAGCCGGCCGCCCTTATGTAGGCCTTCTTGGCGACCCGGTCGCGGGCTCCGGTCAGCGTCAGTTTTTGTACAAAGGTTTGGATCGGCTGCGGCGTGCATTGCGCATCGACCCAGGCGCGATCCTTCTCATTGACCTTGAAGAGCGCCGCACTGCGTGGCGGCATGGTGGTGGCGCCAGCGCGGAGCGCCGCTTCCACAGGTTCGCGCATCGGCGGCGGATAGATGTCGATTACGCCCTGGCCGTTCTCCGGCATGAAGGCATCCAGCATCACCAGCGAGGCGATCGCCTTTTCCATCTTCTCGGCCACGCCGGAAATCACCATGCCACCGTACGAGTGGCCGACCAGCACAACGCCATTCAATTCCTGCCATTTCATTTCGTTGACGACGTCGAGGATGTGGGTGTCCACGTCGATGGCGGGCGATAACAGATGCGAGCGCTCGGCGAGGCTGGTCAGCGTCGGCGTGAACACGTCGTAGCCAGCGTTTCTGAGCAGCCGCGCAACGCGGCGCCAACACCAGGCCCCATGCCACGCGCCGTGAACGAGAACGAAGGTGGCCATTTGCTCAGGTCCAATAAAGCCGCATCGGGTTGTCGACCAGTAGCTTTTGCTGCAACGCCGCGGTCGGTGCGATTTTCGGGATCATGTCGACAATGACGCCGTCGTCGGGCGCTTCCTTCGGCATGTTGGGATGCGGCCAGTCGGTGCCCCAGATCACGCGGTCGGGAAACCGCTCGACGATGGCGCGCGCGAATGGCACCACATCGTCATAAGGCGGCCCCGCAACAGTGAAGCGCTCCGGACAGGTGACCTTGGTGATCCAGTTTTTGTTCGCATCGAGCGCCTTGAGCCAGTTCTGGAAGTTCTTTCCGTCAACGCCTTCGCGCACATTTGGGCAGGCCATGTGGTCGAACACCAGTGTGGTCGGCAGCGATTTGAGAAACGGCCCCATTTCGTCGAGATCGGCGTGCTCGAAATAGATCACGATGTGCCAGCCGAGTTTGGCGATGCGCGTCGCAATACGCTGCATCACGTCCCTCGGGGTCGAGTCGACCAGCCGCTTGATGAAGTTGAAACGCACGCCCTTGACGCCAGCGCGGTCGAGGTCCTTGAGGTCTTGATCGCTGAAGCCTTCGTCCACGAAGGCGACGCCCTTCGCTCGCCCGTTCGAGGTCATCAGGGCATCCACCAGCGCCCGATTGTCGGTGTCGTGGCACGTGGCCTGAACGATCACCGCCTTGTCGAAGCCGAGGAAGTCGTGCAGTGCGAACAGCTTTTCCTTCGGCGCATCGCACGGCGTGTATTTGCGCTTCGGCGCAAATGGAAACTTCGCCTCCGGCCCGAACACGTGGTTGTGCGCATCAACCGCGCCCGCGGGCGGCTTGTATTTCGGCTTCGTCGGATTGGGATGGAACGGGATATAGCCGGGGGACATCGGCAAGCAGGGTTCTCCTTCTTTATTTGTCATGGCCCGCGCAGGCGGGCCATCCAGTAGTCTCCGGCATTTCGGTGTGTACTGGGTCCTCCGGTTTCGTGGAGGACGACGGGCATGTCACGCCTTCTCCACCGCCAGCGAGACGCCCTGGCCGACGCCGACGCACATGGTGGCGAGCGCGCGCTTGCCGTTGCGTTTCTCCAGGCCGTGCACAGCGGTGAGCGTCAGCCTTGCGCCCGACATGCCGAGCGGATGACCGAGCGCGATGGCGCCGCCGTGCGGATTGACGTGCGGGGAGTCCTCGGGAACACCGAGCTGGCGCAGCACGGCGATGCCCTGCGAGGCGAAGGCCTCGTTGAGCTCGATCAGGTCGAAGTCGGTGATCTTCAATCCGAGCCGCTCCATCAACTTCCGGGTCGATGGCACCGGCCCGATGCCCATGATGCGCGGCGGCACTCCGGCCGACGCCATGCCGAGCACGCGGGCGCGGGCTTTCAGCCCGTGCGCTTTCACCGCATCTTCGCTGGCGAGAATAATCGCGGCGGCGCCGTCATTGATGCCGGACGCATTACCGGCCGTGATGGTGCCGGGATTGCGCACGATCGGTTTCAGCTTCTGCAGATTCTCAATCGTGGTCTCCGGGCGCGGATGCTCGTCCTCGTTGACGACCACCTTGGCCCCTTTTGCGGCCGGAACTTCGACCGGGACAATCTCATGGGCAAAATATCCGGTGCAGATCGCGTCGGCGGCGCGCTGCTGCGAGCGCAGCGCGAACGC
>JASHVC010000800.1 GCA_030039655.1 Xanthobacteraceae bacterium
CGGCTGCCGCTGGAGCTTGGCGAACAGCCGCGGCTTCGCCGCGTGCGCTTCCGCACGCTTGGCTGCTATCCGCTGAGCGGCGCCATCGAGTCGGACGCCGAGACCCTGGACGGCATCATTGCCGAACTGGAAAGCGCCCGCATTTCCGAGCGGCAGGGCCGGCTGATCGACAGCGACGAATCCGCCTCCATGGAAAAGAAGAAGCGGCAGGGTTATTTTTGATGCTAATGACCCCTGAGCGCCCGCACGAGACCGAGCAATCCAAGGATCTGCTCCGCTTCATCACCTGTGGTTCGGTCGACGACGGTAAATCGACGTTGATCGGGCGTCTGCTGCACGATTCCAAGCTCATCCTCGATGATCAACTCTCGAGCCTGATCAAAGATTCGGCGCAGCACGGCAACGGCGGCGGAGAGGAGATCGATTTCTCGCTCCTGGTCGACGGGCTCGAGGCTGAGCGCGAGCAGGGCATCACCATCGACGTCGCTTACCGCTTCTTTGCCACCGCGCGGCGCTCGTTCATCGTCGCCGATACGCCCGGCCACGAGCACTACACGCGCAACATGGCGACCGGCGCCTCGACCGCACAGCTTGCGATTATTCTGATCGACGCGCGCAAGGGCGTCCTGGTGCAGACGCGGCGGCATTCGCTCATCTGCTCGCTGCTTGGAATCCGCCACGTCATCGTGGCGGTGAACAAGATGGATCTGGTCGACTACGGGCAGGACACGTTCGCCGCGATCGCCGCCGACTATGCGGCGTTTGCCGGCAAGATGAATTTCGCCTCCATCACGCCAATTCCGATCTCGGCGCGCTTCGGCGACAACGTCACCACCGCGTCGGCCAAGATGGCGTGGTATTCGGGCCCGACGCTGGTGGAGCATCTGGAGACCATCGAACCGCAGTCCGATGGCGCGGGAGCGGGCTCGTTCCGGTTTCCGGTGCAATGGGTCAATCGGCTGCCCGAGTTCCGCGGCTATGCCGGTACGGTCGCTTCCGGACGGATAGGGGTCGGCGACCAGGTGGCCGTCGCCACCTCGGGGCAAGGTTCCAGCATCAAGGAGATCGTCACCTATGACGGGCCCCGCGCATCCGCCACAGCCGGCGATGCGGTGACGCTGACGCTCACCAGCGAGATCGACGTGGCGCGGGGTGACGTCCTGGTCACGCCGTACGCGCCGTCGGAAGTGTCGGATCAATTCGCCGCCAACGTCATCTGGATGGGCGAGGAGCCGCTGGTGCCGGGGCGTTCCTATCTGGCGCGCATCGCCACCAAAACCGTGCCGATTACCATCACGACGCTCAAGTACCGGATCGACCCGAACACGAGCGAGCATCTCGCCGCGCATACGCTCGCCCTCAACGACATCGGCTTCTGCAACCTGGCGACGGGCATTCCGGTCGCGTTCGATGCCTACGAGCGAAACCGGCGGACCGGTTCGTTCATCATCATCGACCGCTTCACCAACAACACCGTGGGCGCGGGCATGATCGCCTTCGGACTTCGCCGCGGCACCAATCTGCACTGGCAGGAGTTGTTGGTCGGCAAGGCCGAGCGTGCGGCGCTGATGCGGCAAAAGCCGGCCATCGTTTGGTTCACGGGTCTGTCCGGCGCCGGCAAATCGACCATCGCCAATATGGTCGAGCAGAAGCTGCACGCCGCCGGGCAGCACACCATGCTGCTTGATGGCGATAACATCCGGCACGGCCTGTGCCGCGATCTGGGCTTCACCGAAGCCGACCGCGTCGAGAATATCCGCCGCGCCGGCGAGGTGGCGAAGCTGATGACCGACTGCGGGCTGATCGTGCTCTGCTCGTTCATTTCCCCCTATCGCGCCGAGCGCGACATGGTGCGCAACCTGGTCGCGCCCGGTGAGTTCATCGAGGTGTTTGTCGACACGCCGATCGACGAATGCATGCGCCGCGATCCCAAGGGGCTGTACGCCAAGGCGCAGGCCGGCCAGATCAAGAATTTCACCGGCTTCGATGCGCCCTATGAGCCGCCGCAAGTGCCGGAAGTCCATTTGCGAACGGTCGGTCACGAGGCGGCGGAGCTTGCCGAATCTCTGCTGCGATCTCTCGCCGAGCGCGGGATCGTTGCGCCGCTTTAGCCTCGGCCGCATTTGCGGTAAGCGTGGTTCAGCGAGTCCACGCCGAAGTTCGCGACACCATGACCGCCATACTTGTGACCGGCGCCGCCGGCTTCATCGGCTTCCATGTGGCGCAACGCTATCTAAAGGAAGGCCGGGCGGTCGTCGGCCTCGATAATCTCAACGATTACTACGATCCGAACCTCAAGCTCGCCCGGCTCGAAGTGTTGAAATCGATGCCGGGATTTCAGTTTGTGCGCGCCGACCTTGCGGATGCCGCCGGGTTGGCAACGATCTTTCGCGAGGGAAAATTCGAGGTCGTTGTCAATCTCGCCGCGCAGGCGGGCGTGCGTTACTCGCTGGTCAATCCGCAGTCCTACGTACAGAGCAACCTCGTCGGCTTTGCAAATCTTTTGGAAATGTGCCGCCGTCACGGCACGCACCACTTGATCTTCGCGTCCTCAAGCTCCGTCTATGGTGCCAGCCAGAACCTGCCGTTTTCGGTCCATCAGAACGTCGATCATCCGCTCAGCCTCTACGCGGCGACCAAGAAGTCGAACGAACTGCTGGCGCACACTTACAGTCACTTGTTCGGGCTGCCGGCCACGGGCCTGCGCTTTTTCACCGTGTATGGTCCGTGGGGACGGCCCGACATGGCTCTGTTTCTGTTTACGCAGGCCATGCTCGAGGGGAAGCCGATCAAGGTGTTCAACCACGGCAGGATGAAGCGCGATTTCACCTATGTCGACGACGTGGTCGATGGCGTTTTCCCCTTGACCGATCATCTTCCGGTTCCCGATCCGCGCTGGAACGCGATGCTTCCGGACCCGGGCACGAGCACCGCGCCCTATCGTCTCTACAATATTGGCAACAACAAGCCGGTTCCGCTGATGCATCTCATCGCGGTGCTGGAGCAACGCCTCGGCATCGAGGCCAAAAAGGAGTTCCTGCCGATGCAGCCGGGCGACGTGCCCGAGACTTACGCCGACATCGAGGACTTGGGGCGTGAGGTCGGCTTTCAGCCACGCACGGATATCGAGCAGGGCGTGGCGAAATTCGTCGAATGGTACCGGGGTTTTTACCGCGTGTGATTGTTTGGCATGAGGAGGCCTAAAGCCCCGCCACGAATTCCACCATGCGCTT
>JASHVC010000801.1 GCA_030039655.1 Xanthobacteraceae bacterium
GCGACAAGTTCCCAGGCCGACGTTCCGCTTGGGCCTCAAGCAAAAGCGCTCGGCCACGTCATCTCAGTGCGCGGTTCGCAGGCAAGCGTCGGTATTCCAGCTGCTTCCGCACAAACGCCGGAAGAGGCGCGCGCCACCGTCGGCAAATTTCTCGGCGTGCGAGCCGGCAAATCGCTGCTCGTCGGGCTGATCGCCGACGTTTCCATGGGCGCCGATCCCACCCAGCGCGACAATAAGCGCCTCGCCTTGGCGCAGCTCGATCTCATCGGCGAAATCCATAACCACGGCACTGCGTCGGCGAAATTCGAGCGCGGCGTATCGACCTATCCGGCTATCAGTGACACGGTGACGGCTATTGGATCGGACGAATTGGCTTTGATCTTTCGCAGCGACACTTCTAACACCATTGAGGTCGGCAAGCTGCAGCAGGACGCTTCGATTGTGGCCCGTGTTGAAGTCGACGAAATGCTTAGCAAGCATTTCGCGGTGCTGGGCACAACCGGCGTCGGCAAATCAAGCGCCGTGACGCTGCTGCTGCATCAGATTCTGGCGGCGCGGTCCGATCTTCGCGTGCTGCTGCTTGACGTGCACAACGAATACAGCCGCTGCTTCGGCGAGCGCGCGCTGGTGCTTAATCCCAGCAACATCAAGCTGCCGTTCTGGCTCTACAATTTCGATGAGATCGTCGACGTGCTGTTTGGCGGCCGGCCCAGCCTCGACGAAGAAGTCGACATTCTGTCCGAGTGCATTCCGCTGGCCAAATCGGCCTATGCGCAGCACGCCGCGGCCAGCGGGCGCACGAGCATCAGGACCGGCGAAGCCGGCATCGTGCGCTATACCGTCGACGTGCCGGTGCCCTACCGCATTTCCGATCTGATCGGACTGCTCGACGCGCGCATGGGCAAACTGGAAAACCGCTCGTCGCGGATGGTCTATCACAAACTCATCACCCGCATCGAGACCGCGTGCAACGATCCGCGCTACGCCTTCATGTTTGAAAACGCCAATGTCGGCGGCGACACGATGGTGGAGATTCTTTCGACGCTGTTCCGGCTGCCGACGAACGGCGTGCCGGTCACGATTCTGCAACTGGCCGGCTTTCCTTCCGAAGTGGTCGACGCGGTGGTGTCGGTCACCTGCCGCATGGCGTTCGATCTCGGCTTGTGGAGCGACGGAGCCAACCCGCTGCTGGTGCTGTGCGAAGAGGCGCATCGGTACATGGCGGCTGACCACTCGATCGGCTTTGCTCCGACCCGCCGCTCGATTTCCAGGATCGCCAAGGAAGGCCGCAAGTACGGCGTCTTTCTCGGCTTGGTGTCGCAGCGGCCGGCCGAACTGGATTCCACGATCCTGTCTCAGTGCAGCACGCTGTTTGCGATGCGCATGACTAACGATCGCGATCAGGCACTGTTGCGCTCCGCGGTGGCCGATACGGCCGCCAACTTTCTCGCCTTTCTGCCGTCCCTCGGCACCGGCGAGGCGTTTGCGTTCGGTGAAGGCGTGGCGCTGCCGACACGGCTCAAATTCGGACAATTGCCGGTGCAGCTCTTGCCGAAGAGCGAAACTGTCAGCCCCGGCGAAGACGACGAGGCCACCGATCAGCACATGCTGTCGGCGGTGGTGGAGCGCTGGCGCGGCCGTACCATCCGGCAACGGGTGACCTTGGAGCGCGCGACCGAAGAAACAAGACCCGCAAAGGCGGCACCGGAGTCGCAGGCTCCCGCCCAGGCGCAGCCCATCGATCCCAACCGGTTCAAGCTGCTCAAGCGGCCGTTGGACCAGCAGATCGTCAGCACCGGGTGGAACAAAGTCGCCGAGCCGCACCAGCGCTGACCTTGCTGGCAAGCCGCGACTGAGTTGCCGACGAGTAGTGTGTCATCCGATCAGATTGATCCGTCATCGCGAGCCAACGGACCCGCCGCCTAGTCGCGCGGTCCAATGACAGGCTCCGCGAAGCGATCCAGGGCGTGGCAGCAAAAATCGGCGCGCCGCTGGGGGCAAAAACCAAGACGCCCTTCCGCATTATGCAGCGCCCTCGTAAGACTTAACGATCAAATCAAGAAGGCGTTGACTCTAGTGGTGGATAGATAACCGACATTTTAGTTGAGCTGTGTGGGTCTACTATAGTCGACCGTAGTGCCGGTGCTATGCGGTCGATCAACAAAATTGCCAAGCCACTGCGTATTCGTTGGGACTTGCGTGAGCGATTGAGTCGCGCTTTCCCTCGAATTTCCGATCATCGTGCCGTATTTCATTGGAAGCAATTTACTTCTCCTTACGCCGGGCCGCTTACAGTGCACACTCGATTGCGAGTGGTGGGAGGCGCGGCAAGTATCAAATGTTAACAGTATACAATTGCATCGTACACGCCCACGATCTTCGACTTGTTGGCTTGGCGGCGGTGATCTGCCTGCTGGCATCATTCACAGCCATTAATCTCCTGCATCACGTGCGCAGCTCTAACGGCCACATGCGAATGGTGTGGCTCTGCGTGTCGGCGACCTCGACCGGTTTTGGCATTTGGGCCACCCATTTCATCGCCATGCTGGCGTTCGAGCCGGGGCTGCCGACCGCATACAACATCGCGCTTACGTTTCTCTCCCTCATCGCCGCGATATTGCTCACCGGGGCCGGTCTCGCCGTTGCTTTGACGTCCAACCGGGGTGCTTGGCTTGGCGGGGCGATGGTCGGTGGCGGAATTGCAGCGATGCACTACACGGGCATGGCTGCGTTCGAGATACAGGGACGCGTGCTTTGGGATCCGCGTCTGGTTGCTGCGTCAATCGTGCTCGGCGCGATGATTGGCGCCGTGGCGCTGCCGGTTGGTTTGCGCGGGCCAGCGTTGAAGTGGAAGATTCTCGGCGCCTTGCTTTTGACCGTGGCGATCTGCAGCCACCATTTCACGGCGATGGCCGCCGCCGCGATCGTACCAGACCCCACTGTTGAATTTTCCGCAGCGTCGCTGCCGTCGGGCTGGCTGGCGATTGCGGTGTTTTTCGCCAGTTTCATCATCATCGTTCTGGCCCTCGCAGGCCTTGCGATCGACCTGCGCGACCGCCGCCGTGGTGAGCTCGAAACCGACCGCATGCGCGGGCTCGCCAATGCCGCGGTCGAGGGTCTCATGGTTTGCGATAAGCAAACTATCGTAACGGTCAACGACAGCTTCGCAGCGCTTGTCGGATTACCCACGGAAAAACTGATAGGCGGGCACCTGCATCAATTTTTCCCTGACGAGGGGGCCAGCCTGAAGCTTCTCGAGTGCGCAAATGTCCCCATTGAGACGGATTTGCTGAAAGTCGATGGATCGCGAATTCCCGTCGAGGTGATCCAGCACCAGGTGGATTTTGCCGGCAAGCCGCACCTGGCGATCGCGGTGCGCGATCTTTCGGCGCGCAAAAACGCGGAGCAACACATCCGCTTTCTTGCTCACCATGATTCGCTCACCGGGATTCCCAATCGCAGCAGCTT
Source organism: Xanthobacteraceae bacterium (assembly GCA_030039655.1). The sequence continues at coordinate 3,469 of JASHVC010000801.1, forward strand.
CAATAAAAGGTTGGACCAGGAGATCGAATTGGCGCTCGCAACCGGGCGCAAACTCGCCGTTCTCTGCCTCGATCTTGACCGCTTCAAAGAGGTCAATGACCTGTTCGGTCATGCAGCCGGTGACAAAACATTGCAGACCGTTGTGGCGCGGATTTCCAGCGTACTAGACGACAGCCAGATGATCGCCCGACTCAGCGGCGACGAATTCGCCGTCCTTGTCCCGGGTCTTTCCAACCCGACCGGGGCCGGTCGGCTGGCCGAAACCATCCTGGAGGCGCTACAGGCAGGTGGTGATCCGACGAACGCTTCAGATGCGCCGATTTCGACCAGTATCGGCATCGCCGTTTGCCCGGACGATGCCAGTGATCGGCACGCGCTGCTCACTCACGCCGATACCGCGCTCTACCGCGCCAAGCATGAGGGACGCGGAACCTATCGCTTCTTCGTAGCGTCGATGGGAGCTGCGGTCCATGATCGTCGCATGCTTGAGCACGATCTGCGCCAAGCTATCGCACGAAAAGAGCTGCGGCTCGTCTACCAGCCGCTCAAGGAAATCGCGAGCGGCAAGGTTTTCGGATTTGAGGCATTGCTGCGCTGGACCCATCCGACGCGCGGCGAAGTCGAGCCCTCGGAGTTCATCCCTATCGCCGAGGAAACCGGCGTTATTCTCGCGATCGGCGAGTGGGTGCTGCGCGAGGCGTGCCGCGAAGCAGCAACGTGGAAACAGCCCCTGACGGTGGCGGTCAATGTTTCGGCGGTGCAAATCCACAATGATAATTTCGCCCATGCGGTCCACGAGATTCTATTCGAGACCGGCCTGGCACCGGCCCGGCTGGAATTGGAAGTGACCGAGACCGCGCTAGTGCGCGACTTGAACCGCGCGCTGGCGACGCTGCGCCGGATCAAGATGCTCGGCGTCCACATCGCGATGGATGACTTCGGAACCGGCTATTCGTCGTTATCGAATCTACGAGCCTTCCCGTTCGACAAGATCAAGATCGATCGTTCGTTCATTAAATCGGTCAATGTCAACGAGCAGGCGGCTGCGATTGTCCGTTCAGTGCTGGGGCTTGGTCACGCGCTTAACCTGCCAGTCCTGGCCGAGGGCGTCGAATCGTCGTCCGAATTCGAATTCCTCAGAGGTGAGAATTGCAACGAAGCGCAAGGCTATCTGCTGGGCAGGCCGGCCGCGATCGAGACATTTGCTGCGGTGACAAACGGTGAGACGACCACCGAAGACGATTCTGTCGTCGTCCCGATGCTGCCCAAAGCCGCGTCAAACTAGAAAACGCCGACCGAATTCAGGTCGATGACCGCACGTCGGCTGTGCCCTCTTTTAGCGGCGATGGCGGCGATCAACCATGGCGTCGCGAAGTGCTATTAGCGCCCGCGCTCAAATGCTGAACTCATGGTGACGTGCTTCACTCCGGTGCCGACGTGCTTTTACTCTTTGCGCCGCCAACCAGACGGCGGAGTTTTGTAAATACAAACACACCTAAAGCAATCCAGAACAGCATTGCGCCGATACCGAAGGCGATGCGCCCCGCAGTTTCGCCGAAAATCGCGCCGCTACCTGTGAATGCTCTCTTGCCCGGTCCAATCGCGACCCACGTGAACATGGTGCCGAGGGATATGATAATGCCGAGACCAAGCAGTGTATGGAGCGATCGGAGCCAAGTCGGCGACGAGGCTGGTAATTCCGCAGTAGTCGGGTATCCGCCGGCGGCCACGGCTTGGATGATGGCGGAAATACCTGCGAAAAGAAACGCAATGCCAAAGAGGACACCGAGCCAACTATTTTCCGGAGGCTTGGAGCTACGAGCCGACCCAAGCAAACCCAGGGATAGTAAAATGGCGAGCAGGCCGATCGCTACACCTATTAAGCCCAAAAAGATTGCGGCCTTCACTTGTATACCTTCGCAAAAGCTCGATGGACTGCAATCAGCGTCAGGTCCGCCTGAAATATGATCTCACGATTTTGCCATGCAGTACGGGACCGTTTCAACCTGTAGAACGAGCTGCAGCGCCACTGACACATTCGCTGTCATAAGCAGATATTCTCCAAAGTCTGTCTTGTGTCGGCTTTGCCTCCCCTAAAGCCGACGTGGCTGCCACGTCTACGATTACAGTCTTGGATCGGCCAAACGCGCCGATTACCCAATTTTCCTGCTAGGCAGTGACGGGGGAAGGGCTTGAGCTAAAGGCTGTTAGCTCGAGCCCGCGGGCGCCGGCGCGAACTTCAGCGCCACGCCATTCATGCAGTAGCGCAGCCCGGTCGGCTTCGGTCCGTCGTTGAAGACGTGGCCGAGATGGCTGCCGCAACGGTGGCAGGAGACAGCCGTCCGCACCATGCCGAACGTGCGGTCTTCAGCTTCGTCGACCGCGCTGTCGATCGGCGCCCAAAAGCTCGGCCAGCCGGTGCCGCTGTCAAATTTGGTCTTCGACGCGAATAGAGGCAGGTCGCAACCGGCGCAGGCGAAAGTGCCGTTGCGATGTTCGTCGAGCAGCGGGCTGGTGAACGGCCGCTCAGTGCCTTCCTGGCGAAGAACGTTGTATTGCGCGGGTGTCAGCAGCTTGCGCCATTCGGCATCCGTGTGAGTGACCTCATACGGGTGGGCGGCGGCATTGACGGTACGCGGCCCCATCAGGCGGGCAATTCCGAAAACCGCGAGTCCGGCGGCGCCGGCGTATAAAGCACCTCTGCGTGTGAGCATGTTTCGTCCCCTTCTCGCGCCTGCGTGCGCGACCTTGCACTCTTGTAGCTCAATTTCCTTGCGAGAGTTACGGGGCCAAGCGCTATTTGATGCAGCCTCGCCCGAATGTCACGCGGAGTTGATGAGCGTTGAGGGAAAGCTCGCAGAGCCGTTTTTGATCGGCCCGGACTGAGCTATCCTGCTGGGCAAGCCCACCGCGTTCTTTAGCTAAA
>JASHVC010000802.1 GCA_030039655.1 Xanthobacteraceae bacterium
TAGCCCGGCACGTATTCAAACCAATTGAGATCAAGATGCTCGACCGCGCCGGCGACGCCGACCCAGTTGAGAATCTCAGAACTGCCGGAGTGGAGCTTGTTGCGCGGCAGGTTTTGCAGGAACTTGGCGTCCTTGTCGGCGCAGGCCTTAAGAATGGCGCGGTCGAAATCCTCGTCGACCAAAAAATGACTCAAGCCGCCTGACGCGATGATGCCGACCCGTGCATCGGCATCATACGACTCCACCGCCTTGCGGATCGCCTGCCCGAGCTCATAGCAACGGCGCGGACGCGGCTGATTAGGCGGGAAATAGGTGTTGAGAAACACCGGCACGATGGGAATCGGTTTTTTCTCGTCCATCAGCTGGCGGTGCACATAGGCCATGCCGTGGCCTTCGCCTTCGCCCTTGCGCATGCGCTTGGAGGAGGCCGGATCGAAGCCGTGCTCCATCAGATGATCGATGAGATGCAGCGCGAGTTTGGCGTCGACCGGATATTCGCGCGGTTTTGCGTCTTCGAAGAAGCCCTGCCGGTTCTTCACGTACCATTCGGGAAAGCGCTGATGGTATTGCTCGTGCTGCTCGTTGCTGTTGAGGATCGTATCGCCGTAATAAATCGCAAAGGTCGGGCGGGCGTCTTCCAGATAGGCTTCGTCCTGGTCGTCGCTCATGACGATGACCGTATCGAGGCTTGAGCCATTCAGCGTCCTGCTGAGATGTCCCATGGCGGCGCGCACCTTGTTCTGCCGCGCCACGAGTTCCGTTGGGACGACCATCGCGGCCATCTTCGGATCGGCCTTTTCCAGAAGCTCCGCGTAGGTGGCCGGCCGGCCTTCCTTGTCGCGGTGTTTGATCTTCTGATCGGTCTCCAGAAAGCGGGGCAGCGTTTCGTCCGATGCAAGCAGCATCGGCGTGTGGGAGCTGCCGGCGCCGAGTACGATCTTGGCCATCTGTGCCTCCCTGTCGGCCCGGCCGGGCCGATTTTGCCGGATCGTAGCATACCGGCGCACACGCATGGGCGGCCCTTCGCAACTCAGCCATGTCGTTGCACGGGCGGCGGAAATCCCCTAAACGACAGGCACCAAGCGAAAGCGAAAGCGAAAGCGAAAGGCGTTTACTGACAGCGCGGCGGGGGCGCGGCGCAGACATTTAGGGATCGCATCATGACCGGAATGCTGGAACACGAATTACCCGGACTCGGCCACAACAAGCCGTCCGACGAAGACGCCGACGCGATCAAGCACGCCAAATGGGAGCGCTGGTCGCGCAAGCGCACCTTCGTGCGTGCGCTCGAAGGCACTTACAGCCATCTTTACAAGAAGCTCCTGGAAGAGCCGCGGGTCTATTCCTCCAAGGATCATCCGTGGAAGGGCGGGCCGGCGATGTACGGCAAGCACATCATCTCCCCGCAATCGGTCAGTATCGTGCAATCGATCGAGTCGCATATCGAGTGCTACGCCCCGCTCAACGCCGGGCAGAAGCACGGCCACCTCAACAGCGCGGTGTTCTACGTGCTCAAGGGCCATGGCCACGACGTCCACGACGGCCGTTATATGAAATGGAAAGCCGGCGATGTGATGCTGGTGGAGAACGCCAGCGTCCATCAGCACTTCAACGACGACGACAAGGAGTCGGCCATCCTTCTGGTGTTCAAAGCCAAGCCGCTGTTTCTGTTCATGCACCTTCTGTTCCAGAAGATGGTGGAGTGGCCGACCGACAAGCTGCCGCCCGGCGTCACGGAATTCAATCCGCCGACAGAAATCTAGCCGGGAGAAGACACATGGCGTTGTTTGAAGATAAAGGGCCGTCGCTCTCCGGCGCGCAGCAGAGCAACTTCCTTGCCGAGGCAATCGCTGAATCTGAGCATTTTCGCGCCGATTACGCCACGCTGCCGAATATCATCAAGGCCGAGGACATGCCGTGGGAGCGCTCGCCCGACGGCCTGATCAAGCATCTGGTCAACAAGAAGATGCACACACGCGAATGCTGCATGGAAGCCTATATGCAGTTCCTCAAGGACGGCGAGCGCTCGGGCAAGCACCGCCACATGTGGGAGGAATTGTTCTTCGTGGTCGAGGGCTCCGGCTACGACCTGCACTGGGACCTGAAATGGGATTGCCTGGAAGCATTCGAATGGGAATGGGCGCCGGAGCCAAGGAAATTTGAATGGACGGTCGGCGATTACGTCTACATTCCGCCCTTCACCATGCACCAGCACTTCGCCAAGGCCGGCGAGGAATGCCGCATCATCGTGATGAGCAACCGCATCGTCAAAGACATGGGCTTCGACTGGTACGATCAAGTCGAGCGGGCGCCGGGGTTTTGACTTTTTCTCCGACCGTCCCTTACTGTCATCACCCGCGTAGGCGGGTGATCCAGTAATTGCAGCGGTAATGGTCGATCCGTCCCATCGCCGTTCTTAGCTCCTTCGCATTGAGCGCACGTTTAAATCGTGCTCCCACCCACACGCTGCGCCCGCCGTATGTGTGCGGGAGGACGCATTCATCGCTGATGATTTTCTCGAATGGCGGGCCGTCGGCGACGCCGGGATTCGTCATCGAGTCTTCGCCGCGCCGCCAATTGCTCGTGCTTTGCGGCCCCTATGGGACCAGCAGCAGCTTGCCTAGGACCGCGCCGCTTTCGAGCATCTCGTGAGCCCGCGTGGCCTCCGCCAATGGCAGGCGAGCGTGAATGCGCGGATGCAGCTTGCCGGTCGCGAGCATCTCGATGAGAGCACGCATGCCAGCGCGGCGCTCGTCCACTAGATGATCCCAGGTGTGGATCGAAAACTGCCGGATCGCCGGCGAGTTTTTGCTGGCCCGCAGGGTCGTCTGCAGGTCCAGCGGTGCCTTGCCGCCGAGGCCGCCATAGACGACGAGCGTTCCGCAAGGCGCCAGCAGCGCAAGGTTGCCCGGAATGCTCGGCCCGCCGACCGGGTCGACGATGATGTCGACGCCGTGGCCGCCGGTGATTTCGCCGACACGTTTGCTCACGCTCTCGGCTTTGCGGTCGATAACATGATCGGCGCCAAGTTCACGGGCGAAACGCACCTTGGCGTCGCTGCTTACCACGGCGATGACGACGAGGCCGGCGGCTTTGGCGAGATCGATCAGCGCATTCCCCATGCCGCCGGCGGCGGCGTAGATGAGCACGCACTGGCCCTGGCGCGGCCGCACCGCGTCGTCGAACAGGTGATAAGCCACCTGATAGTTGGCGAGCGTCGCCGCCGCTTCGAAATCGACACTGTCGGGCAGAACAAATGTCGCGTCGGCCGGCGTTGCGATGTAGTCCGCATAATGACCGCCGCGATGAGGCCGCTCGCGCGCGCTGGCATAGACGCGCTGACCCGGCCGGCGCGAGGTGACTCCCGCGCCGACCTTCTCGATGACACCAGAGAGTTCGGTGCCGGGCGTCGCTGGCAGTGGTGGCATCCAGCTATAGGTACCGGCGCGGATCAGCGTATCGGGAATGCCGACCCCGATGGCATGCGCGCGGATCAAAACTTCGCCCGGTTTCGGCTCCGGCACCGGTACATCGAGAATTTGCAGAACGCTGGGCGGACCCGGCTCGTGGAACTGAACAAGCTTCATGGGTTCTCTCCGCCCAGCGCCGCTCTTCCGACTGGAGCTTCAGTGCTCGGCGGTGCGCAAGCCTGCCGGTCCACCGGGAACTTTGATCTCCTGGACCTGTCGCAGGCTCTTGCCGTTGAACTTCACCACGTCGAGCGCATGGCCGGCCATGTCCTCGACCAGCAGAGTCTTGCCGTCGCGGCTCCAGCAGATGCCCTGATCCCACACACCGATTTCCCCTTCAGCAACTTCCGTAAGGTTGGTGCCGTTGATGCGGAACACCACGACCAGACCGTGGGCATTGTAGAACGGAAAATCCTGGGTGTGGTTCGAGCCGTTTTGTGCGGTCAGCGCCACATATTTTCCGTCAAACGAAATGGCCAAGCCCTCGACGATCTGCCCGACATCGAGGGTGTGAACGATGCGCGGAGCTTTACCCTTGAGGTCGATCACGCTGATCGTATCGACGTCACCTTGGCCGCCACCCTGAAAACCCACGATGGCGGCGTCACCTTTGGGCGTCACTTGAATCGCGTAGGGCCGGATCGCGCCCACCATGTACTTCTTGGTGTCGGTGGCGGTGGTGCCGTCAATCGACAGGA
>JASHVC010000803.1 GCA_030039655.1 Xanthobacteraceae bacterium
ATCAAGCCGACGAGATCGTTGGTCTGGTTCCAGAGGGAATAGCCGTACGGCGTCAATTCGCTGCGGCAATGACCGCGGCGGTCATATGCGAGACATCGATAGCGCTGCGAAAAGTGGCGAAACTGCTCGTCAAACAACGCCGTGCTGTGGGTTTCGCCGTGAACAAAAACAAGATCGGGCCCGTGACCGTGCTGCTCGTAGTAAATGTCGCAATTGTTAATGCGCGCGGTCGGCACGTCCCTACACCTGCGATTAGACTGATCTGGAGACGACTAAGCACCGCCAATTTGGTCGTTCGTCCAAACGGTATGACCCGTTGTTTGCACTGTCAAGGAAAACTCCTTGGGGCCTTGCCTAACGTAAATTCCGTTGTTGTTGGACAGCGGAAAAATTAATGGAGAACGGAGAATCCCTTTTTCCTTTCTTCCTTGGTACAGTCGTACAAGCATTAAACAACAGCAATGGCAATCGCCAGCTCATCTCTAACTCGACATTACCGGGGTCTATCGAAAATTAACGGCTTCAAGAGACGCGTCGACATCGGCGCGTGCCGTGCAGGACCGGTAAAAGGCGGAAAGCTTTGAAAATCGGCGCGTATAGCCTGACGCACTGGTGAACTGAGTGCAGCCTCCAATGCAGCGGCATTATCGAACGCAATCTTATTTCGTTGCATGTAGTTCACTCTTCTCCAACATGAGGCGCTCACCCAATCGACCCTGGTATAGACTTCAAGCTCCCGGACTCCGGGAAGCATCGCAACGCAGCGGGTATGGCGTTCCAGATAATGCGAAAGCCAAGCATTTAGATCGCCCGCTTCCCCTTCATACGAGACGAGATAAGAACAGCACGCCTCTCCGCCGCTCTCGCAGATCGGGGCTGGCACATCAAAAGCGCGAATCAGCATTGCCTGTTCTGTGACGTTGGCTAAAGCCAGGGACGGAAAGTCTGTGCGTGAGTTGAGGACCTGCAGACGCCCGTCGCGTGTTAAGCTGGCTTCGAGATCCTTCAGATCCGTAAAATAAAGTTGAAAGACCAACCCGGGCGAAGGACCCTCTTCGGCGTAGGGATGGCTTGCGGTTGAAAGTGTGTGGATCAGAGCTTTGATAACGCGCGGCACGGTGCGCAGCAGCCGATCCAGTCCAGAATACTCATCCGCAGGTATGTTGCCGTCAACATTGAAGGTGAGAAAAAGACATGCATTCATGACCGCACCAACCGCTCAGATGAAGATCTTCATAGAACCATAGCGGCGCGTTTCAAACGATGCTCGCTAACCTGCTCCGAGTGCTTTACAGCCGTCTTTGTCAAACCGAACATTTTGCAAAGCCGATCGGCAAGTTCGGCGGCCAGACCCTCAGGAAGCGATATTGCTCAGTGTTGCTGCGTTCCGCTTGACTCGAAGATTTATGATACCCTACGTTTGGTCATATGACCTACCCGAAGTGCAGGAGACTAACTTGGCAGGCATCACGAGAGAAGAGAACGAGCTCCTGACGCGCACCGGGCCGGGAACGGCGATGGGGCGGCTGTTCCGTCAATTTTGGATTCCGGCAATGCTGTCTGCCCGGCTGCCGGAACCTGACGGCCCGCCGATCGGGATCAGGCTTTTGCACGAACGGTTGGTGGCATTTCGTGACACGAAAGGCCGGGTCGGTCTTATGGACGAATTCTGTTCGCACCGCCGCGCATCGCTCGTGTATGGACGCAATGAAGAATGTGGGCTGCGGTGCGTCTATCACGGCTGGAAGTTTGATACCGCTGGAAAAATTCTGGAAACTCCGGCAGAGCGTTATCCGGACTTCAGCAAGAATATCCACCATAAGGCGTATCCCACACGCGAGGCTGGAGGCATCATCTGGACCTATATGGGAGAGGAGGCGGAGCCGCCGCCGTTTCCGGATTTCCTGTTCACCAAGCTGCCGCCGCACCAAGTCAGCGCCTTTCACTACAATCAGAGTTGCAATTATCTGCAAGGTCTAGAGGCAGACCTCGATATTGCCCATCCTTCCTTCCTGCATAGCACTATCAACCAAGCTCCCATCGACGAACGTCGCGCGGCTATGGCTTTCGACAAGCAGCCCCAGGCATTCGCTCGCGAAGATGATTTTGGGCTGCAAACCGTGTGGCGATGGAACATGGCCGACCCGAATAAATTTTTGTTCTGGGTCGACCCGTTTATACTGCCATGTCACACCATCACGCCGAGCGGTCGCACCCAGAGACGATTTGTGTGGCACGCCTGGGTGCCGATCGATGACGAACATCATTGGGCCTACTACGTGCACTATGATCCGGCTGCACCGTCGGATCCGAAAGAACCTATTCGCATTGCCAAAGCATTCGGTCACGATCAAATCGATCCCCTCGACGAATGGCGGCCTCGCGGGAATCGCCAAAATATGTATTTTTTGGATCGCGAAACGCAGCGTAAAAGCACCTATTCCGGCATCTCTGGCATTGCGATGCAGGACCTTGCAATAACCGAGAGCATGGGTCCGATCGTAGATCGCAGCCAGGAAAACGTGGGGGCCGGTGACATTCTCGTTGTTCGTACGCGCCGGTTCTTGCTCAAGCTCGCGCGTAAAATCGAAAGCGGCGAGCGTGTGGCGAAGGATAACGGTGCCGATTATGTCCACATAGATACTCGCATGATCATCGCGCCAAAAGAAACAAGCTATGAGGATGTTCTGGCGCACCGCGAGTGGACATGGGGCGAGGCTACCATCGCTTGAGTCGAACATCAGTCAAAGACAGTCAAGGAAAACGCAGAATGACGCTTGAAGAGTTAGCGCGTCGCGTGCAAGTCCTCGAGGACGAGGCCGCGATCCGGCGCTTTATGACAGAGATGATGCTGGCGGCGGACGACCGCGGCAATCTGCAATGGGGTGAGCGGATGGCATCCTTTTATACGGATGACGGTCTGTGGACGAGCGGGGCAGGCTTCGCGGACGTCGGCATGCAGACGCGCGGTCGAGCCGGGCTCGTGAAAAAGTTTACGGCAGGAACCCGTATTCGGGAATCTTCCCATCTTTTGGGCTCGGAATCTATTTCAGTTGACGGCGACGCCGCACAGGGCACTTGGCTTTGCTTTGAGCCGGTCACGCTCGCGGCGGGCAATGGGGCCGAAGAAGCGGTCTGGATCATGGGACGCTACACATGCGAGTTCAGACGCGTGCAGAACGCATGGAAAGTCCGCACCGTCAAATACGACGGAATTTTTTGTACCTCCTATGAGAAGGGATGGGTCGACGAGCGCTTTAAATCGATTCGCCCGGTTGAGGCTAAGAACGAAGATTTCCAATAGTCCAGCGCATGGCTGGACTATAAAGCGTATTGTGATAACTCCTTATTGCTCTCGCTCGCGCTTTAGCGCTGCCAACACCCAATTTCACCGTTTGGATTGGAATGATATCGAAAATGTCTAATCAAACCGCCGCTCGCCAACGGAAGCTGGAGTCCGAATCCAGAGATATAGATGAGGCCGTGTTCCGAGCATTGAACATTCGACGCTTCGTGGAGAGCGCCGAAGATCGCGAGGGAGAGATCATTGTCGCGGCATTCCAGTGCATTTCCAGGCTCGGCATTTCCGCGACAACGACGCGTGCCGTCGCGCGATCTGCCGGCATTAACCTGGGGTCGATCCATTACTATTTCGACAGCAAAGACGCGCTGATGCTCGGCGTTCTAAAGGCGGTCATGAAGCACAAGATTAAAAGGTTTGACATAGTACGTCATAGCGGGTTGAGGCCCACACAAAAGATCTACTATCTGCTTCGTTCGGGCAGTAATTTCATACAGGACAGAGAAGAAGTGGTTGCAACGATCAGTTTATGGGCACATGCCATCGCGCAAGGAGGCGTATGGCAATCCACTTACCGGAAGCTTTTTTACGAACTTCGCGCCGTACTTGAGGCCATTATCGATGAAGGGATTGAGACTGGAGAGTTTGTCAATACCGACAGCACGATCGTGGCCGAGACGATCTTCTTTGGCGTGCAGGGCATCAGCATGCAATATATCATGGCTCCATCGGACTTTGACCGTGAGAGTCTGACCGATCGCTTGATTAGCCTCTTCTCGCGGTTGCTCGGAATAAAAAGATTCGAGACTCAAAAGTCTGTGCGCAGCACGTTCTAGCGACTTTTTCGTCAACGAGGCTGCAGCGTGCGGGCGGACGCCGTTACAGTTCTCACACAGCAGGCAACACTCGCTGAGATATGATACTCGCAATCGTGGCGCCGACGTTGAGAACTTTTTCGTCGCTGCCGAGTGATGCAAACACAGTGACGCCGAACGGTTCTCCACGAGCGCTAAGACCGCTCGGAATTGCAAGCACCGGCGCTCCCGCCTTTCCTGTATACTTGGCAGCTGCGCCCATTGGCGCAATGAGCACGTCGGCCTCAGAAAACCACAACGCCGCATCGATCCCGGCCAGCCGAGATAGGGCAATATCTCTGCGTCGGTGAGCAATATAGGTCGGATCATCCAGCCCTGCAGTATCGTTTGCGAGTTTGAGAAGAGACTGCCCGTAGGGGATCGCCGAAGGCGTTTGTTCATTGAAGCTGATAATGTCGGCCATTGAACTCATTCCACACGGACTTTCATTTTCCGCAAGAAACGCATTCAGCGCAGCCTTAAATTCGGTGCGAAACACACTCGATCGAACCTCGTGCATTTGCTCTGCCGACGGGAAGTCGCAAGGGTCGAAAATAGTGACACCCGCTTTTGACAACTGTGACAAGACGGCTTCGAAGTCGGCCATTGAACTTTCTAGGTCGGCTCGATCAGCGATGAGACGTCTCGGAACACCGATCCGGACACTTTTCGGATCTCGGTGTCCCTGGCTGCTTTTCCGAAATTGCGAGGCGCCGGATAAAGTCCGTCCATCCCTGCAGTCCGGGTCTTTGATGACGTCGAGAATCAGCGCCAAATCTTCGATCGAACGGCCTAGCGGCCCTGGCGCATCCTGGCTGGGCACTAAAGGGACAATACCGTCGCAACTAACGGTGCCTATACTTGGTTTGAAACCGAAGACGGACGAGACGCTGGCGGTTGTTTGAATGGAGTTTTGGGTCTCGGATCCCATTGCAATGGGCGTCAATGAAGCCGCCACAGCCGCAGCAGATCCAACGCTGGAGCCGAGCCCCCGGCCATACTCACGCATGGTCTGCGGGTTCTTCACCATTCCGCCGACGCCGCTGAAACCACTTGGCATGACGTCAGACACGTAGTCAGCGAATTCCGTCAGATTCGTCTTACCCAAGACCAAAGCACCAGATCGGCGCAGTCGCTCCACGATTGCAGCATCGCGCTTTGGTATGAATTTCGCCAGCGCCACCGATCCCGCACTCATGGGCATCCCGTCGCCGGTCGCGATGTTGTCCTTTAGGAGAATGGGTATGCCGTGAAGCGGCCCCCTAATCCTTCCCGCGGCGACGTCGTCGTCTAATCGACAGGCATCATCAAGCGCCCGCTGCGAAAGGGATCGGACCGCATTAAGGACAGTCCCTGTTTTTTCAATTTTGTGGATATACCAATTTGCACTCTCTTTGACGGATATTTTTCTGTCCAAAATCGCCTGATGAATCTCGCCGAGCGAACCCGACGATAAGACTTGTTCTATTTGCTTTGTCATCGACTTCTCACACCCACGTGATTTCGCAATAACTGCGCCATATTCCCGTGCGGCAGCGTGCAGATGCCAGACGCGCATCCGCAACCAGATCGCCTCCGGCCTTCATGTTGCCCCCTCCGCTATTTCGAGTTCGGGGAACACTCACATCTTCACGTCGTAGTGCTTGAGCAAGGTTGATACGAGAAGTCGCAGTGCCCGGTCGGTAACGAATCCCATGAGTCCGAGCGTTATAATGCCGACAAAAATCCACTCGGTGAGTAAGAACAATCTTGAATTGAATATCAGGTAGCCGACACCCGAATTGGCCGCGACCATTTCAGCAGACACCACCGTCATAAAGCTGTTGCCCATGGCAATCTTCATGCCAGTGACGATGTTCGGAATGACGGCCGGAATGGTGACGTGAAAGAAGACCTGCGGCTTGCTCGCTCCGAGGCAGAGCGCGGCAAAGCGCTTATCGGGATCCATGCTGAGCACTCCAATCATGGTGTTGATCGCCACCATGAACAAGGTCGTATAGATGATCAGCACGATCTTGGAAGTCTCACCCAGACCGAACCAGATCACCGCCAGCGTCACAAAGGCAATCGGCGGGATGAACCGAAAGAATTCAACATACGGATCCATGAAGGTCCGCACGAACGGGCTTATCCCCATGAGCAGACCAAGCGGAATACCAATGATGGTGCCGATGATGAATCCGACAATGATCCGGCTGAAGCTTGCGACAATATCGGTTTGAAGATCGCCACTCTGGATGAGTTCGATCGCGCCGTGCAGCGTCTTGGCGGGTGAAGGCAGAAACGCCGGTTTGCCGACCCACCAGGCCAGGAACGTCCACACCGACAGCGCAGTCAGCAGAGATAAGGTGAATATCACTCCGCGCTGAAACTTCTGGCCCGAGAGGGCTATCAGCCGTGGCGCTGCTCGGTTTTCAACTGCTGACGCTCGTTGCATCGCGCACCTGCCTCATCGATTTCATGACTTCTTCTTCGATTGCGCCCTTGATCTCACGACGCAGACGAAGAAGGTCATCGCCGAATTCGCGCGGCCGAGAAAGCGGAATTGGTATAACCTTCTTGATGGTTGCCGCCGGTCCCGCGGTCATGATCGCGACGCGATCGCCGAGCAACAAGGATTCCTCAATATCATGGGTTATGAAGAGCACGGTCTTTTTGCGCAAGCTCCAGATGCGCCACAGTTCCTGCTGCATAATATCGCGGGTTTGGGCATCGAGCGCACCGAAGGGTTCGTCCATCAGAAGAATCGCCGGATCGTTGGCGAGGACGCGCGCGATCTGTACGCGCTGGCGCATGCCGCCTGAGAGCTGGTTGGGGTAATAGTGCTCAAATCCTTCGAGACCAACGAGCCGAATGTTTTCAGCAACGATTCGTCGACGCTCGGCGAGCGGCACGCGACGCATGCGCAGGCCGAAGCCAACATTCTCTTCAGTCGTCAGCCAGTTGAAGAGCGCAGCGTCGCCCTGGAACACGACCGCGCGGTCTAAACTTGGTTGCCTGACATGCTCGCCGCGCACCAGGATGTCTCCGCCGGACGGCGAAAGAAATCCGGCAATCATGCGAAGCAGAGTGGACTTTCCGCAGCCGCTTGGACCAAGCAGACAGAGAAATTCGCCCGGCGATATCGAGAAACTAACGTCGCGGAGCGCGACGTACTTTTGCCCGCGGTCAGGGCCGGCGCTCTTGATGAACTCGCAGCGCACATCGCGCACTTCGATATCTGCGGACGACAAACCGCGCGCCTCAGTCCGCATTGGCCGAACCGGGCCTCACTTCATCGCAAGGGCCTTATCGAGGAAGCTGCGATCGATAGTCTTTGCCCAATCGATAGGATTGCCTTTGACGCGGTTCATGCCCCGCATCCATTCCTCTTCATCCTCGACTGCCTTCTCCAGCCCGGGCGGCATGCCAAGGGAGAACTTGTAAAGGCCGATAACGTAACTGGCCAATTCCGGCGTGAGCTTGTTCTTCTCAGCGCCGATGCGCGTAGCCTCGACAGGATTTTGGTTCTGGAAATCGATAGCGTCGCGCAGCGCTGCCAAAACCCTGGTGACGGCGTCTGGTTTTGCGTCCGCAAACTTGCCATTGGCCACGACAATAAAATTGAGCATGTAGTCGACGTCGCCGCTATTGGCGAGAATATGCACCTTGTCTTTGCCCGAGACCTGCACCGCGCGGGTCGCCCACGGCTCCCAGACAAAATAAGCCTCAATGTCGTGGCGGTCGAGCGACGGGACGAGTTCCGGCGGTGGCATCGGCACCAGTTGAAATTTGGATTCTGGCACTTTGAGCTTGCGCGCGAGGAGCACCCACAGATAGTCCGTGGTGCTCCCGCCGACGGTACCCACCTTCTTGCCCTCGAGCTGTTCGAGTGAAGTGATGCTGCTCAGGGCCGCCATCTTCAGGGCGTCAGGCGAAGTCGCCATGGTCCCGAGCACCAGCAGATTGCCGCGGACGAGGCGCGGCATCCATGTGGCCGATCCCGACGCGCTGATATCGGCTTCGCCGGCCATGGTCGCGTCACAGGCATCGGGGCCGCCGGAGAACTGAGTAATCTCGGCCTTCACGCCGTACTTAGTGAAAAAGCCCTTTTCTTGGGCAATCCACCACGGAGTGTAGACAGGATCGACACCAACTGCCATTCGGACGGTATCCTCGGCGCGCGCGCTATAAGCGCCTAAGGTGACTAGGAGAGCGAAAGCCGACGCGATGATCCATCGCGCGCGTATCGTGTAAGGACGCGCCAGCATGGTTTTCCTCGTTTGTCGCCCAAGACCAGATCGCCACTGATGATTCAGTACCGGCCGTTTGGTCGATTGACCTATCTTGCCTGACTCCTGGATGCTGTACAAGCCGCAAGGTGGCAAGGCCTCTGTCGACTTGTTGTCAGCAAGACTCGTGAGCCATCTGCTCAGTCGCTCAGTCGTCCTCTCTTTATCCCTTGTCGGAGCCCCGCAACGAGCCCCTATCGCGCCGTGTTCAACAGCCGGCGACCATCGACCAACCGACCCCGTTGCTCAGCCGGGTCGGCGCCGACCGGTCGCGGTAGCTTCTTGTTCTCATGATCCGTCGGCAAAGTAGTGAGTCTCTAGGAGGTAGCAGCCTGTCTTCGACGTAAACGGACCGTGGTAGACGCCCGGCGGGCGAACGCAGTACGTCGGCCCTTTGAATTGTTCGCCGCCCTTACCGTTGGCATCAGATCCGCATACAAGATCGCCTTCTATGAGAAAGACTTCCTCCCAGTATTCGTGGACAAACGGCACTGTAGAGAATGCGCCAGGGTCGATGCGGAGAATGCGGGTGCGATTGCCCACCCGATTTTTCTCGTCAAGGGAGCCGGCGAGAATGCGCTCCGAGAATCCGGCCGGGTATCCGGGCACGGCGTGGAAGCCTTCCTTTAGATTTAAGGAGGTAAATTCCATATGCCCCTTCTCGTACCCCATTTTTGCTGTCCTTTCGAAACTTAGCGGTTGACTAGCCAACGGTCGGGGCCGGGCAAAGCTACAGGGGACAACGCGCTCTTTTTGGTACCGCCTCCAGGGGCTTCATCTGGAGAAGATCGTGGTACGCTATTTCCAAGCCACGTCGACGAAGCTTGAATCAAAGAACTTCGACATCGGCGGCACCGGCACGGTCAGGTCGCCCCAGGAGACCAGCGCGTCGGTCATTCTCTTGTAGCTCGCCTCGCTCATGCGGCCGTCGGGGCTGAAGGCGTGCAATTTGCCGATGAAATAATCGTAGGTGTCGGCCGTGTCCTTGCGGTCCTGCTTCGAATATTTCACCAGGATATCGACCGCCTGATCCTTGTTCTTGGTGTCGTAGAGCCAGCGCACGGCACGCCCATAGGCCCGGACATAACTAAGAAGCGCGTCGCGGTTCTTCGCCGCCCACTCGGTGTTGGTGGCCCAGACCGTGAAGGGAAAATCCTTCAGATAA
>JASHVC010000804.1 GCA_030039655.1 Xanthobacteraceae bacterium
CGAACGGCCGCGGATATCGTAGACGCGCGCATAGACGACACCTTCACGGACGACCTGGAACAACATCGGTGCGTCGAGCTGGGCGCAATAGAATTCGCCCAGCATCATGGCGAAGTCGGCGCCCTTTGGATTCCAGGTCAGGTCAAATTGCGGGCCGAGAGCGACGCTGACCGGTGGATGCGGCCCGCACACCGCCACCGTCCACTGGCCTTTGGGCGGTGTCTCATGGTGCCCGTCGAGGTAGGCCAGCAATTCGCGCGACGCTTGCGTCAAGGACAGGCCCCAATAATCGAGCATGAAGCGCGGCCGTGCGCCGGCAACGCCGCCCAAAAGGCGGTTGTAATAGGTGTATTCGTATGGGTGCAGCCTTACCATATCGACGACCGGTGGCGCGATACCGGCGATGATCGCGAAGCCAACGGCGGCCATTGCGAGAGGGCCATAACGCTCAAGATGCCGCGCTAGCCACGCTACGGTAAGGCCACCCAGCACGGCGAGCGGCGGCAAAATAAAGACGAAATGGCGGATGCCGTTGTATAGGCCGGGTCGCGTGGCGACCGTGACCAGAACGGGCACCGTCGGCGCGAGCACGAGAGCAAGGAGTACGGCGCCGCGGCGGATGTTGGTGTCGTGTCGCCAATCACGCACAGCGGCGAAGAAGCCACCCATTGTTCCGCTCAACCCGGTCAGCTGCATCAAGAAGGGCACCTGCACCAGAAGCAGCACCGGCACGTATTCGCTCGGCATTTGAGTGACTTGGATCAACTGGCCGCCGAACAGCTCGCGCCAGGGCTTTTCGAAAAATCTGGAGAAATATTCTGCCGCGCGAATGGGATTGAGCGGCGCAACCACACTCCACGGCCAGACCAGGCCCATGATTAGATAGGCGAGGATTGCGCCAGGAATGAACGCAACCAGATACGAGCTCCATTCGCCAATTGCCGGCTTGAAGCCCTCGATGCGCCAACGGGCGGCGAGGATGAAAAGAAGCGGAAACAGCGCATCGATAAGGGTAAAGCCTCCAAGGATGCGCGCACCGATGCTAAGGCCTAGGCCGATGCCGCACAGTGTGATCGTCCGCGGAGTGGCGCGCGGATATTCTTCGAAGGCGCGCACGATGCCCAGGAGCGCGAGCGCGTTGACCGCCGCGAATGGTCCATCCTTGGCGTTGATGAACATGTGGCCGTAGTAGAGAGGGCAAGCGGCGAGGAGGATGAGCGCGACGAGGCCGGCGAGCGGTCCGCCGATGCGTCGCCCCAGCCGCCAGGTGATGAACAATCCAAAAATGCCGACAGCGGCGCCAACAAGTCGGCGCGTGGGAAAGAGCCCGAACGGCAGGACTTTGGCGGCGAGCGCGGAGAGGAGATCAAAACCGCCGCCATACATGTAGAGGTTGACGAAAGACAGTGCCCGCTGGTCGGTGAAGCCCGATGAATAAAGCGCGACCAGAAGATCGCCGTACTGCGAGTGGGTGTAATCATCCCAGCCGAGCCCATAGTCGCGGAAGGTCGCTGCGGCTATGGCGCTCACGATCAACAAAATCAGGATCGCCAGCGCATCCATCCATCGCGCGGCTGCGGTTGCTCCCGCGCGAAGGAGGAGTGGCGTAGCGACGGATTGGAGCACGATTGGGCCG
Organism: Xanthobacteraceae bacterium; assembly: GCA_030039655.1. Next base: position 1,637 of record JASHVC010000804.1, read on the forward strand.
GCCTCAACTGCGCGTCGCGTCAAGGCTCGGTCGAGCCTCGACAAATGATGACCATAAGTCGCGAACGCAATGCGCCAGACAAGCGGACCAATGCGGCACCAGATAGGTGGAGCGGGGCCCTAAGGTCCTGCCGGACGGCCGCCGTAGCGGCTTACTTCATCGCCGCTTCGTACAATTCGGCCACGTAGTCCCAATTAACCAGGTGGTCGAGGAACGCCTTGAGGTAGTCCGGGCGCCGGTTCCGGTAATCGATGTAATAGGAGTGCTCCCAGACGTCGCAGCCGAGGATCGGCTTGCCGCCGTGGACCAAAGGATTCTCTCCATTCGGCGACTTCGTAACGACGATCTTGCCGTCCTTGACCGCCAGCCAGCACCATCCGGAGCCGAACTGGGTGACGCCGGCCTGGGAAAATTCCTCCTTTACCTTGGCGAGCGGCCCAACATCGGCGGTCAGTTGCTTTTCCAGCTTGCCGGGGAGCTTTTCGCCTCCGCCACCCTTCTTCATCCATTTCCAGAACTGGATGTGGTTGTAGTGCTGAGCCGCATTGTTGAAGAGCCCTGGGTTCTTGCCGAACGTGCCTTTGACGACCTCCTCAAGCGGCTTGTTCTCCCATTCGGTGCCCTTGGCCAGATTGTTGCCATTGGTCACGTACGCCTGATGATGCTTGTCGTGATGAAATTCGAGCGTCTCGCGCGACATGTAGGGCGTCAACGCGTCGTATGGGTAGGGAAGGTCAGGCAGGGTGAATGCCATTGGTCTAACTCCTCAATGTGATGCCGAACGGGCGGGGGGATATGGCGGTGAAACTGCTGGGACGAGACAATTGTTCCTCTAGATAGGCCTAATGCCAGGGTTTGAGCAACGTCCGTTCGAGCTGGAGGCCGTCGGGTCAATCCGCGGCCGTAGCGAGTGCGGTCGAATGAGCTAATGTCAAGATTTGGATTATCGTGACTTTGCAGAGGTTTATCGGGCTGCTGGTATTGGAGGCGGGTCTGTGGAAGCGTGCCAATAGGCTGCTCGCCAGCTGCTAACGAAGGGTCGCCCACATTGAGCTTGCGTCGCGGGAAGAGGGCCGCCAAAATGGTATTAATAATGGGCGGCTGCTTGGGGCGTATCGGCAGCGTGGGGACAGGCGTATGTATGCGTTCTTGTTGTTGCTAGGGGCCGTCATCACCGCGGCCGGCCTAGGCTTGGTGGGCTCGGGTGTCTCCATCCAAGACCACACTTTCGACGCGACCAACGTCCTACCGGCGATGATCGCCGTGATCGGTGGTTGCATCCTGATCGGCCTTTCGTTCGTCGTCCGCGCGCTGCAACGCGTGGAGCGCGCACTCATGGCACGGCCCATGCCGCGACCGGCTCGTCTTGGCGAGATTGGCGGCACCGCATCGCTGGCGACCCAGTCGAACGAAGAGGCACGCGTCCCGTTTCCAGCCAAATCGAAAGCGCAGTCCTATCTACAACCAGTCCCCGCGGCAGCGCGTCCCGCAACCGCGGTGGGAAAGTCGCTGGAGGTTTTGCAAGACGCTGTCCCGCTGGCCGTCGAGGAGACCGACGTTTCGCTCCTGCTTAAGGGGCCGGTTCGGCTCGACGAAGAGAACGGCGATACGGATCACGGCATATCCGGTCGTCCGAACGGTTCCGCGCAGGTGAAGACCGCGCCGCGCTTTACTGTGGCGACTCGTCCTGCTCGGAAGCCGCTGCAGCCTCAGGATTCGATGCTCCACAATCTTTGGCCCATGGTACCTGCCGCGCCGAAGGCCGAGCTCGCGCCGGCCGTCAAGGTGCAGGTGGCTCCCGCCGTGGCGCCGCCGAAGGTGGACCGCAGCGAACCGACGCCGCAAGCGCCATCTGCCGAAGTCCAACAAGAAGCGCCGGCGCCGGTATCGGTCCTCAAGTCCGGCATGGTCGAGGGCATGGCCTATACGCTCTACTCCGACGGTTCCATCGAGGCGCAGCTGCAGGGCGGCATGGTGCGCTTCGGCTCGATCACGGAGTTGCGCAATCACATCGAAAAGAACGGCTAACGGAGTGCGGTCGGTACGCACCCGGACCTGCGCCCGCTATTCTGTATAGCAAAAGAATAGTATAGATTTGAATCCTCAGACTTCGCTAGTCGGCGCGCAGTTTTATTGCTTTCACTCTCGATCTCTAGTATAGGATCAACAGTGTAACTTCTATGCGGTCCTTGGAGCGTTACTGGGACTAAGCGGCGGATAACGTTCCGAGAGTTTGCGGCAGAGATCGATCCATGGCGGACAATTTGGGTGAAAGCGCCTACATGGAGATGACCGCGAAAATCGTCTCCGCCTATGTGGGCAACAATTCAGTGCCCAGCAGTGAAATCGCAAACCTGATCAGCCAAGTGCACGCCGCCCTAAAGCGCGTCTCGGGCGGTCAATCCCTGACGGCGTCGGAGCCACTGAAACCGGCCGTGCCTGTCAAACGTTCGATCAGCTCCGAATACATCGTCTGTCTGGAAGACGGAAAAAAATTCAAATCGCTCAAGCGTCACCTGCGTACCCAGTACAACATGACGCCGGAGCAGTATCGCGAGAAGTGGGCCTTGCCGCCCGATTATCCGATGGTGGCGCCGAATTACGCGGCCGCTCGCTCACAACTGGCCAAACAGATGGGGCTCGGCCAGCAGCGCCGCCGGCGCAAATAGCGCGGCAGCCGACCAGCGGCTTTTCGTACCAATCTATAAAAATCGGTAACGCTTCCACTCAAACCGCAGCCGCGGCGAGCGCCGCATTTGCCTCGGCACGGATACGCTCGACCATTGCGCGAAAGCCGTTCGAGCGCTGCGGCGTGAGGTGCTCGCGCAAGCCCATTTTTTCGAACAGCGCGAGCGCGTCGGTGGCGAGAATGCTCTTGGCGGTCTTATCTGAGAATATGGCGAACAGAATGGCGATCAGTCCGCGCACGATATGGGCATCGCTGTCGCCGGCGAATGTGAGCACAGGCCCGTCCGCGCCATTCGGACGCACGTCGGTCTCGAGCCAAACCTGACTCGCGCAGCCCTGCACTTTGTTGGCGTCGTTATGGGCCGATTCCGCAAGCGGCGACAGTTCCCGGCCCAACTCGATTAGATAGCGATAGCGATCGTCCCAATCGTCGAGGACAGAAAAGTTGTCGATGATCTCTTCGATGTCGGCCATCGTCGGCTCCCACGCCGGCCTTAATATAAGATCGTGGGATGCGCAAATCGACGTGTTCCGCGTTCGGCGGGTTGGCCCTCGCAGGGCCTCAGTTCAACCGCGCCGAATTAAGCCGGATGCGTGGAGGTTTTGCGGACCGGCGGCCCGTGCCAGGCCGGGGCGAGGTCGGCGGGGGTCAGTGTATTTTGCGACCCCCGCGGCTGCGACGAAGGCTTGTTCGAGGCCGATTTGATCGGCTCACTGATTTGCGACGTGGCGTCGTGCGATGCGAGTGCTTCGGTCAAGAAGTCGTAGAGCATTTTGGCGCCGGCCTGCGCTCTATAGCCCATGCTCGTGGCGAACTCGGATCCAACCGTGCAAGCGTCGGGCTCGCGCGTGCAGAATCCTTTGAGGTCGTGCACGGTCGCGGACGCGGCCGAAACGGCGTCGGCGGCACCGACGCCGCTCGTCGATGAGCCGTGCTGCGGAACGCCGGGCAGCAGGATGAGCACGACCCCAAGCCAGAACGCCATTCGCAGAAGGAAGAACATGAGTCCCGCGTCCCACGCAGTGCGCATGACTGCAACGGGACGCAGGCTAGCAGGCGCAATTGAAAGCCGTGTTCGCGGCGTCTGCTCGATTTTGCGCATAATCGAGCAGAATACGCCGCAAATTTTCGCTCAATTCGAAATGAGCTTTGAGGAAAAATTATTTACCTAAAGTTTGTGCGAATTCTAACAGCGCCACAATTCCAAAGCTGCGGGACCGGGAGTTCCCTCGGGCCGATAGTCCAAGTTGTTGCCGAAGCCCTCTCTCAGTTGACAGCAACTGCTCATTCACCATGTCGGATGAAACTGCAATGCCGTGTCGCGTGGGCGTTTCGCCGCCGAGCTCCGACGGCTTGTCCACGCGCGTCCTTAGCGTTCGCTTAAGCCGCATCTGACACCATTAAGCCACACAAAAAGGGGGCGCGTCTGGAGTCGGACGTGCGAAGGAACGTGGGCGTCTTCGCGCCGATCCGAGATTATGTCGAAACGCTGGTTCACCCTTCGGCGCAACAGGATGCGCTGACTGCGGCGCGCCATCGTGCGTTCATCGCGCCTCGACTGCTCGGTAGCGTGGTCGCGCTGGCGTCATTCCCGCTCTATTTGATCGCGCGCGGCACGCCGAGCGGGATCGAGCTCCTTGTGTTCGCCTGGCTCCTGGCGCCGATCCTTACCGCCTATTTTCTCTCGCGCACTGGCCGCTACGAGAGCGCCCATGTGCTGTCGTCTCTCGCGCTGACCGGGTTGATCACGATGGTCGCGTCGGTGACTGGCGGCATTGGATCGTTCGCCGCGATTTGGCTGGTGGTCGTGCCGCTCGAAGCGGCGCTGTCGGCTTCCCGCCGGGTCGTCGCGACCGCGTCGACGTTGGCGCTAGTCGCTGCCGGTCTATTGGTGTTTCTCCGCTCCGAGCATCTCTTGCCGACATCAGGCGACCCTGAGGCGGCGCTTGCGGCGCTCGGCATCGTTTCGGCCGCGCTGTATGCAACGGGCCTCGCGCTTGGCGCCGAGGCACTCGCGCGCACCAGTTTCTGGCTGCTCTACGCGGAGGAGGACCGTTACCGATTGCTGGCGCACAACATGACCGACGTGATTACGCGGCACGGCCGCGATGGCGCCGTGCTGTTTGCGTCGCCCGCTGCGGAGCAGTTGTTCGGGATGCCAGTCGGCGCGCTGGTTAATCATGGCTTGTTCGATAGGGTCCACGTAGCCGATCGGCCCGGTTACCTAGCCGCGCTTGGTGACGCTGCCGCACTGGCAGAGAGCCGCTCGGTCGAATTCCGCGTCCGCCTCGATAGCGTTGATGCCGCCGGTCGCACTATCGCGCAATACGTGTGGATCGAAATGCGCTGCCGGCCGCTGCAGCAGGCGATGACCGATACGGCAAAGGAGAATCGCGAAGTTGTCGCCGTGCTCCGCGACGTGAGCGCTCGCAAGCAGCAGCAGCAGGCGCTTGAGGAGGCGCGCACCGAGGCCGATCGCGCCAATGTTCGCAAGAGCCGGTTCCTCGCCACGATGAGTCACGAATTGCGCACGCCGCTCAACGCCATCATCGGCTTCTCGGAAATGCTGATGAAGGAAGAGGTGCTGGCGCTCGATCA
>JASHVC010000805.1 GCA_030039655.1 Xanthobacteraceae bacterium
AACTTGCCGCACGACTCGGGTGGCTAGACGCGTGGACTCGGCTCGTTGCAGGTTGTCTCGACATTGGCGCCCCCATTTAAGCTGCGTTCGCAGCATACTGTCGGCACAACTTTAATTTGCATTGCCTCCAAAAACAAGCGGACAAGAGGCATCTTCGATCAGTAGTGTGACAACTACCTGAAAAGCAAAAACAGCGCAGTGGAGTGGCCATTCATGCGTGCTTGCCGCCCGCCTGACCGGCTCCTAAGCTTGGCGGCCAAACGCGGCGCGCCGCCAGCGGAGGAACACCCATGAGTCAACTCGCGGAAAAGACCGAAAAGCGCCAGCCCAAGAGCGCGCTCATCAAGGACGCCGCGTTCAAGTGGGACGACCCGCTCGACCTCGAAAGCGAATTGACTGCCGAGGAGCGCATGGTGCGCGACACGGCGCGCGATTATGCGCAGGAGAAGCTGTTCCCCCGCGTGATCGCCGCCAATCACGACGGCCACGCCGATCCGGCGATCTTCCGCGAAATGGGCGAGCTGGGGCTGCTCGGCTCGACCATCCCGCAGGAATACGGCGGCGCAGGCCTCAACTACGTCTGCTACGGACTGATCGCACGCGAGCTGGAGCGCGTCGATTCCGGCTTCCGCTCGGCGATGTCGGTGCAGTCTTCGCTCGCCATGCAGGCGATCTACGCCTATGGCAGCGAGGCGCAGCGGCGCAAATATCTGCCGAAGATGGCGACCGCCGAACTGCTCGGCTGCTTCGGCCTCACCGAGCCCGATCACGGTTCCGATCCGGGCTCGATGACGACACGCGCCGAAAAAGTCGCCGGTGGCTTTCGGCTCACCGGCAACAAGACCTGGATCACCAACGCGCCGATCGCGCACCTGGCCGTGATCTGGGCCAAGCTCGACGGCCGCATTCGCGGCTTCATCGTCGAGCGCGATACCAAAGGTTTTTCGACGCCGAAGATCGAAGGCAAGCTGTCGCTGCGCGCCTCGATCACCGGCGAAGTGGTGCTCGACGGCGCTGTGATCCCGGAGGAGAATTTGCTGCCCAACGTTTCCGGCCTCGCGGGCCCGTTCGGTTGCCTCAACGTCGCGCGCGCCGGCATCGCCTGGGGCGCGCTCGGCGCGGCGGAATTCTGCTGGCACCGCGCGCGCGAGTATGCGCTAAGCCGCAAGCAGTTCGGGCGCCCGCTCGCCGCCAATCAGCTCGTCCAGAAAAAGCTCGCCGACATGCAGACCGAGATCACGCTCGGCCTGCACGCCGCGCTGCGGCTGTCGCGGCTGATCGACGAGGGCAGGGCCTCGCCGCCCGCCATCTCGCTGCTTAAGCGCAACAATTGCGGCAAGGCGCTGGACATCGCCCGCCTCGCCCGCGACATGCACGGCGGCAACGGCATCACCGAGGAATTCCACGTGATGCGTGTTCTCTGCAATCTGGAAACCGTCAACACCTACGAGGGCACCCACGACATCCACGCGCTCGTGCTCGGCCGCGCGCAGACGGGGATACAGGCGTTTTTCTGATGCTGTCACGCCCGCGAAGGCGGGCATCCAGTAATCGCCGACCGTACATATCGGGCGTTACGGACACACTGCTAGTCACCGCTTACTGGATCATCCGCCTTCACGGATGATGACACTGCTCTATTGCCACGCTAGCGATGAAATCGCCACGTTGACGGTGCCGTAGGCGTTGGCGATCACCCGCAGGGTCTTGTCGTCGTAGGCAATGCCGGTGAGCCGCAGATCGTCCACTGTAACGTTCGCGCTGAGCCCCGGGGACTGCGCGGCTAATGCGCCCACGGCGCTGCCGATGCGAGTCTTGGCGTCAGCCGCAAATGGTTTGAGATCGATCACCGCCTCGTCGGCGAGCGTCTTTTGTAGAAGCGGGGCCGCCGCTTGCGCCGCAGCGCCCAACAGCCCGAACGCCGCATTGGATTGCACATCGAGCGCGACATCCGTGAAACGCAAGATTTGATTCTGCGTGTCGAGCATCGGCCGTCCCCACACGTTTACGGCGGCGTCGACGCCGAAGAAGCTGAACAATCCGCGCTTTTTTACGTTGACCAACAGCGAAATCAAAAGCCGGTCGCCCGACGCTGTGATGGCGGCCTGTTTGATCTGTGTGGCGAACGCACCCGAGCCGTCCTCGGGGAACGTCTTGCCGGCGACCTGCACGGCGAGCAGGCGGCTCAGTTCGGCGAACGGAATGTCGATCGGAACCGCGATGCTGACCGTGCCCTCGTTGGCCTGGGGCACGATGTCGAGTTGCTGCGGAAACGGACAACTCGGCTTGGTCTCTTGGGGCACGATGCGGGTTTGCGCCTGCAGGCCGACGAGCAGTGTGACCGCCTTGCCGTCGATCCTCGGCTGCGCCGCGATCGCACGCACGGGGCGCATTTCGAGAAACAGATTGGGCATGCCGCGCGCGCCGGCGCCGAGCGGGATGGCGCGGCACAGCTTGGCCCATTCGGCGCGCGCGGCGGTTTCGATAAACGGATCGTTGCGCATATAGGCTTCGAGCGCGTCGGTCTGGTCGTGCACCAGCTTGTCGAGCACCGGCTTCACGGCGCTGCCAACGCTGAGCTTGAGCCCGCCAATCGGCAGAACGACGTCGACCACA
>JASHVC010000806.1 GCA_030039655.1 Xanthobacteraceae bacterium
ATGGGCAATACCGGCGGCGACCTTCGTGACGAGTTCAACGGTCGCCTCGATCATTCCGTGTGGTACGAATCGCCAACAATGGGCGGATGGCAGTTTAACTTCCTGTTTATGCCGGGCCAGAACCGCGCTTGGAACAGCACCAATATTGCCGCCGGCGAAGTCGAGTGCACGGGCGGCGACACGCCGCAAAGCGGCGGCAATTCGCCGGACGCTTGCAACGACGGCGCGTTCAGCAACGCCCTCAGCACCAATGTCAGCTATACCAACGGCGGGTTCTACACGACCGGAGCCTTCGAATGGCACCAGGCCGTCAATCGCCAAAGCGACATCACGGCCATTTACGGCGTCCCTGCAGGGGGCGGTAACGGCTGCAGCGCGAATACGGCTTTGACCGGTGCGCAAGTGGCCGCTTGCCAGAATTTCTTCAATCAGGACGTTGCCGACGAATGGGCCGCGAAGATTGGTGCACTATACAAATTCGAAACTGGCACCACGATCGGTGGCATCGTCGAATATTTGCACCGCGACGTCCCCGCCGATTTGCAATTCCAGGATGAACGCACGCGGTTCGGCACCTGGCTCTTCGTAAGCCAACAGGTTACTCCGGTCGACAGCGTCCATTTCGGCTGGGCGCATGCGTTCCGCACCCCGGGCGATCCCGGACAGCACAACGACGCCACCCTCGTGACTGCGGATGGCGGGGGAACTTTCGCGCCGAACGATAACCAGGCCGATATGGTTACGGCAATGTGGAGGCGCACGCTTATGCCGGGTTTGACTTGGTACAATGTCGTGTCGGCGATCTTCAATGGACCGAGCGCCCACTACGCGCTCGGCGCACAAAGCTCAACCGGGGTCACCGTCGATTGCCATGATGCTTCCAGCGTCGACTCGAGTTATGGTCCTTACACCGGCGCACCGGGTCCGGCGTGCTTCACCGGCACCACGATCGTCGGCGTGTCGACCGGCCTGAATTACAAGTTCTAGGGGCTCCAACCACGTTTTTGACAGGGCGTATCCGGCTGGTCCCGCATCGGGAACAGCCGGATATTGTCCATCAGCTAAAAGTGGCTGTGATGCGAAGCGCAGATGATTGGACAGCAGCTGCCGAGCATGGTTGACGTTGTCGGTGGCTTGGTCAAAATCTATCCAGTTATCTTGAGAGGGCGATCGGCGGTGCGAGCGCGACGATGAATTTTCGGTTCAGCCTTTTGGCTTTTTCATTGGCCATCGTGACCGCTTCGAATTCGGCGTGTGCTCAGCCTTATGCCGACCGGTGGATACTGCACCGTGGAGCGCATGTTCCTGGCCGGCAGGTGCGTGATTGGTACGGCGGAACTTTCAGGCCGGCGTGTTGCGTCCTCGGTCCGTACGGCAGACCCGGTGAGCCTTTGGGCCCCGCCTACAACATGGGCGTATTGATGCCGGACCCGAGACTTTGCGGTCCGGGAGCCTGTCAAGACAATCCGCGCTATTAGACGTCCAACAAGGCTAGCTGGCGGCTGGGCTCCAAGGGAGCATGGATTCTCCAGGCGCGCCACTCTCGAGCCTCTTCAAATTCCGCGAGCTAGGATGAGTGATTCGATGTCTCGACCAGCGTCGCCTTCGTCAGACGTTGCGGCCAAGGTGCCGGAAGTCACGCTGATCTTTTGGATCATCAAAATCGCCGCCACGACGCTGGGCGAGACCGGTGGTGACACCATCACGATGACATTGAATTGGGGTTATTTGGCGGGGACGTTGCTGTTCCTCGGCGTTCTTATTGTCCTCGTGATCGCGCAGATTGCGGCGAAGAAATTCTATTCGCCTCTCTACTGGGCCACGATCGTTGCCTCCACCACATTTGGCACGACCATGGCGGATTTTGCCGATCGTTCTCTTGGCATCGGCTACACGGGCGGCTCGACATTGATTTTTGTATGTCTGATGGCCGTGCTGGCACTTTGGTACTGGTCGCAGGGCACCATCGCGGTAGACGCGGTGAACGCGCCCAAAGCTGAGGCGTTCTACTGGGCCGCCATCACCTTCTCACAGACGCTCGGCACTGCGCTCGGCGATTGGATGGCCGACACCGACGGTTTTGGCTTCGGTGGCGGCGCTCTCGTCTTCGCTGCGGGACTTGCGGTGATCGTCGCGCTCTATTTCTGGACCAAAATCTCTCACGTCGTGCTGTTCTGGGCAGCGTTCATTCTCACTCGCCCGCTCGGCGCAACGGTCGGTGATTTCCTCGACAAGCCCGTGGATGATGGGGGTCTTGCCCTCAGCCATCCGCTCGCGTCGGCGGTCATTGCAGCGTCTATTATTATTTGCCTGCTTGTCCTCCCGCAGCGGGCCGGGCGGCACTTTAGCGGACCGGAAGGCACATCTTAATGAGGACTCAAAGTAAAGGCGGCGTTCAAATTGCCCTGAACGCCGCCCCGATCTTTCGTCAAAATGTCTCGCCGGGCCTATGCGGCTTTTGCGTAGACGAGGTCGTAGCGATCGGCATTCATGACCTTGTTCCACGCAACGACGAAGTCCTTCACGAACTTCTCCTTCGCGTCCGCTGAGCCGTAGACTTCCGCCAGCGCCCGGAGCTGGGAGTGCGAACCGAAGATCAGGTCGACACGGGTGGCGCCCCACTTGGCCGCCTTAGTCTTGCGATCGCGGCCTTCGTATGTGTCGGCGCCGGACGGATGCCACTCTGTGCTCATATCGAGCAGATTGACGAAGAAGTCATTGGTGAGCGACTCGGACTTCTTGGTGAAGACACCATGCTTGGTTCCGCCGGCGTTGGCGTCAAGCACCCGCAGGCCGCCGAGCAGCACCGTCATCTCGGGCGCGGTCAGTTTGAGCAACTGCGCCTTATCGAGCAGTGCCTCCTCGGGGGACATGAGCTGCTTACCGCGATAGTAGTTGCGGAAGCCGTCGGCGAAGGGCTCGAGCGGCGCAAACGAGTCGACATCGGTTTGCTCTTGCGAAGCGTCCATCCGCCCCGGCGTGAAGGGGACTTTCACGTTGTGTCCGGCCTTTTTCGCAGCCTTCTCGACGGCAGCGCAGCCGCCAAGAACGATTAGATCGGCAAGCGAGACCTTCTTCTTGCCGGGCTTTGCGTTGAAAGCCTTTTGGATTGCTTCGAGTTTCCCCAAGACCTTCGCTAGCTGAGCCGGCTGGTTGACGTCCCAGTTCTTCTGCGGCGCCAGCCGAATGCGCGCGCCGTTCGCTCCGCCGCGCTTGTCGGAACCGCGGAAGGTCGCCGCCGACGCCCAGGCTGTCGAGACCAACTCGGAGACCGACAAACCGGAGGCGAGAATCTTCGTCTTGAGAGCGGTGATGTCCGCTGGCGCGACCAGCGGATGATTTACCTTGGGGATCGGGTCCTGCCAGATCAGCTCTTCCTTAGGGACCAGTGGGCCGAGATAGCGTACGCGGGGGCCCATGTCGCGGTGAGTCAGTTTGAACCAGGCGCGGGCAAACGCGTCCGCGAACTGATCCGGATGCTCGTAAAACCGTCGCGAGATTTTTTCGTAAGCCGGGTCCATCCGCAGCGATAGGTCCGTGGTCAGCATGGTCGGCACATGCTTCTTCGACTTGTCGAACGCGTCCGGGATCGTGGCGGCGGCGCCCTTTGCTTTCCACTGCGGCACACCGGCCGGGCTGTGCGTCAGCTCCCATTCGTTTTCGAACAAGTTCTTGAAGAAGTTGTTGCTCCACTTCGTCGGCGTCTGTGTCCAGGTGACTTCCGGGCCGCCGGTGATGGCGTCGGCGCCCATGCCCGTACCATGCTTGCTCTTCCAGCCAAGGCCTTGATCCTCGATTGCGCCGCCCTCTGGCTCTGGGCCAACAAGCGATGCATCGCCCGCGCCGTGGGTCTTGCCGAAAGAGTGGCCGCCGGCAATCAACGCGACAGTCTCCTCATCGTTCATCGCCATACGGAAGAACGTCTCGCGGATGTCCTTGGCCGCTGCAACTGGATCCGGCTTGCCATTCGGCCCCGCCGGGTTCACGTAGATCAGTCCCATCTGCACCGCGCCAAGCGGGTTCTGCAGCTGACGTTCGCCGCTATAGCGTTCGTCGCCGAGCCATGTTCCTTCGGGACCCCAATAAAGCTCTTCGGGCTCCCACACATCGGCACGGCCGCCGCCGAAACCGAATGTCTTGAAACTCATCGACTCCAACGCGACGTTGCCGGCAAGGACCATCAGATCGGCCCAGGAGATTTTCTGGCCATACTTCTGCTTGATGGGCCACAACAGTCGGCGCGCCTTATCGAGGTTGGCGTTGTCGGGCCAGGAATTAAGCGGCGCGAAGCGTTGCTGTCCGGCGCCTGCGCCGCCGCGGCCATCGGCGATGCGGTAGGTGCCCGCGGCATGCCACGCCATGCGGATCATCAATCCGCCGTAGTGGCCGAAGTCTGCCGGCCACCACTCCTGCGAGTTTGTCATCAGGGCACGGAGGTCCTTGATCACGGCCTTCAGGTCGAGTCTCTTGAATTCCTTGGCATAGTTGAACTCCTTGCCCATCGGATCGGACAAGGACGAATTGCCGTGAAGGCCCTGAAGGCTCAGCTGGTCGGGCCACCAATCGCGATTGGTATGCGTCTGGCTGAAAGGGCATTGGCCCGCTTTCTTGTCCGTCTTGGCGTCCATGTGTGTCTCCGATGGGGTTCCGCTGTTTCGGCTTTCGAAACGACCTTTTCGCGCCGGTCTTGAGATGCCCGTTCTTTAAGCTATGCGGGCATGATCAATTTGTGAGGTACCGTGCTTACCGGGAGTCTGACCGAGGCACGATTGAAAGTACAACCGGTGCCTACGGACTGGCGCTCCCGCGCGGGAACGACGATTTTCATTGCCGTTTCAACTGCTAAATTGCGTGGATGTCAACGGTTGCTAGCATGCGGCGTTTGATTTGGTGGTATGCAGCCAATCCTTTGTGAACGCGGAGATAATTGCGATGGATCAATGCGCAGTTTTGCCAAATCGGAAGAAGCTTGGTCGTCGGCACTCAGTGGGCGGCAACAACGCCGTAGTTCTGTAACGCTTCCATGACGCCGTGAAAAATTAGGCCTCCGCCCATGGCGGCAACAAAGAAGCCGATGATGCGCGTTGCCGCGTCGATACCCATGGGGCCGATCCGTGCCAGTAGGGTCTGGGCGTAAGCCAGGCAAAGATAGGTCACGAACATGGTCGCGACGATGGCGGCAGCAATGACGCCAAAGGAGGCAATCTCAAGCCCTGGCTGCCTGGCGAGTGAAGTCATGCCGAGTATCGTCGCGATCGCACCCGGGCCGCACATAAGCGGCATCGCCAGCGGCACGAACGCGATATCGCCCTTTGGCCCATTGCCGTTGACCGCAACCATCGACCCGCTGGACGAAGATCCGGAAAAAAGGTCGAAGCCGATGCGCATCAATATGATGCCGCCGACAATGCGGACCATGCTCAGGGACACGCCGAATATTCGCAGTATGAAAGCGCCAAAGAACAGAAAGAAAAATAACAGCGCGGCGGCATAAATACAGGAGTGCAATGCGACTTGGCGATGGGCCTTCACATCCTTTCCTTCGAGGAGTCCGAGAAAGATCGGCAGTGCTTCGAGCGGATTTATGATGGCGAGCAATGTCGAAAAAGTGCCGACAAAGAGCGTCAATAAATGCTGCACGTCAGAGACCGCCCCGATTCAAACAGCGACACGTCTTCCATATTATCGATATTGAATCAATCTGCGAGACTTCCCAGCGCATAGACCGTCTGCATTAGGGGGCCGGGACGTAGTCCGAAGAACCAGCGCTGAAATACATCGCCGGCCTGTCCACTACGAAAAATCTGCGCAAGTCCCGTGTTCACGGCCAGCCGCAAAACCCAGTCTCCGCGTGGCAGCGCGATGGCATATTGTTCGACCGACAGATCGTCAGGCAACACCACGAATGCCTTTCCGCTCTTAAACTTCGCACCGGTGAGTAACAGCTTGTCGCTGGCAAATCCGTCAACTCTTCCAGCTTCCAGGAACGATATACCCTCCTCGCGATCCTTCACCAAAATCAAGGTTGCATCGACGTTTTGCCGGCGTATCTGCTCCGCCATCGCGCTGGCGTTGGTCGTGCCGGCGATGACTGCGATCTTTTTCCCTGTCATGTCGGCAAACGAATGAATATTCGACGATTGCGCCACTACAATGCCCGTCGATTCCAAAAAGACCAGATTTGAGAAGTCCACTTCCTTCATGCGCCCAAGCGTTACCGTGCTGGCGCCGCACTCCATATCGGCCTTGCCGTCGGCAATTGTGGAAAATCGCGTATCGACCGTTACCGCGATCCATTGGATTCTCAAGTCTTGCAACCCGAACTGCTGCGCGATCGAATGCACGACCTGTTTGCAGAGATCAATCGTATAGCCGAGCGGCTCGTTCCCGCCGTTGAGGAATGAAAACGGCCGCGCATCTGTGCGGTAGGCGATACGAATGGCTTTCCTGGCGGTGATGGATGTCAGCCGGCTGTCGGCTGCCAACTGGGCCTGCGCCGAGGCGACCCACAGTATGCATAGAGCCGCGAATAGGG
>JASHVC010000807.1 GCA_030039655.1 Xanthobacteraceae bacterium
GCCTTGTCGGTCTCCCATGAAGAAATCGGCGACGTGCAGCTCACCCAGGGCGACGTGATCGCGGCACTTTCCTCCTACCAGGCCGACCTCGCCATCGCCGAACGCCTGGCGAAAGCCGAGGCCAATAACGCCGAGCGCCAGCGCGACCTGGCGGTCTCGTACAGCAAGGTCGGCAATGCGCAGGACGCGGAGGGCGACCTCGCGGCGGCACTGAAATCCTATCAGGCCAACCTCGCCATTAGCCAACGGCTTGCGCAGTCAGACCCGGCCAACGCCACGTGGCAGAGCGATCTGTCAGTCGCGTATGCGCGAGTCGGCGACGTTCAGCTGGAGCAAAGCGACCCTGCGGCCGCTCTCAAATCTTATTCTGCGGGGCTCGCGATTGCGCAGCGCCTGGCGCAGTCCGATCCGGGCAATTCCCGCTGGCAATGGAATCTGTCGATCTTGCACGAGAACGTCGGCGACGTGGAATTGAAGGAGAAGAAATGGCAGGACGCCCTTGCTTCGTACCAGGCGAGCCTTGCCATCAAAGAGCCGCTGGCGAAGTCCGATCCGGGCAACACCGGCTGGCAACGGGACCTGTCGGTTTCGTACAACAAAATCGGCGACGCGCAGTCCGGCGAGGGCGACTTCCCGGCGGCGCTTGCCTCTTATCAATCAGGCCTCACTATCCGCGACCGTTTGTCGAAGGCCGCGCCGAGCAACGGCGGCTGGCTGCGCGACCTCGCGGTCTCCTATGGCAAAGTCGGCGGCGCGTATTTGCAATTAAAACAGCAAGCGAAGGCGCGGGAGGCTTTCGCGGCCGGCCAGGGCATCATCGCGCGATTGAACGGGCAGCATCCCGACTGGCCGCAACTGCAGAAGGACCTTGATTGGTTCAACAAACACATCGCCGAGCTGAAGGACTAGCCAGCGGGCCATATCAAGCCAGCCGGCAGAAACGAGGAGCACAAGGCCATGGCTGAATCTTCCTACCCGTACGCCACATACCTCGACATCAAATTTGACCCTCTCAAGCTCATAGACGTGTCGTTACTCGCCAAAGCCGTGACCGACCAGTGGTACAATCAGACTCTTTGCAAAGTGAATGACTCGGTGGTGCGCCTGGGCGTGATGCAGGGGGAATACCACTGGCACAAGCATGACAACGACGATGAGTTCTTCTTCGTACTGAGCGGAAAGTTCATCATCGATCTCGAAGGTCGCTCCGTTGAGCTTTTGCCCAACCAAGGCTTTGTCGTTCCAAAGGGAACCATCCATTGCACTCGTGCGCCGGAGAAGAGCGTCATCTTAATGGTCGAGACCGCCACAGTCGTACCTACGGGCGACGCTTGAGCAAGTGGCCCGGAATGAGCAACGCGAAATCCGGGGCAAGCGGCGGGGCTGATCCGGGATTGCGCCTCACGCAATCCGGGCTACGTCCGGTTCAATCGCTCGACAAAATCACATTCTTCAAGATCGGATAGACTTG
This sequence comes from Xanthobacteraceae bacterium, assembly GCA_030039655.1. Next base: position 1,472 of record JASHVC010000807.1, read on the forward strand.
GTTCTCCCAGCGCTTGCCGGAGAACACGCCGTAATGGCCGACGCCGGCCTGCATGTGGTGGCGTTTAAGATAAGGCCGCAGCTTGCTGCAGAGATCGTGGGCCGCCACGGTCTGGCCCACGGCGCAGATGTCGTCGCGCTCGCCCTCCACCGTCAACAGCATGGTGCGGCGGATCGCCGACGGATCGACGGCGTCGCCGTGCCATTGCAGCTTGCCGAGCGGCAGCGCGTGTTCCTGGAAGATGATGCGCACGGTTTCCAGATAGAACTCCGCAGTGAGATCGAGCACGGCGAAATATTCGTCGTAAAACGCTTTGGTCACCGCCGCCTTTTCGATCTCGCCGTTGGCGAGATTCTCGTAAAGCTCGCGATGCGCCTTCACGTGGCGGTCGATGTTCATGCTCATGAAAGCGGCGAGCTGCACGAAGCCGGGGTAGACGCGGCGGAAAGCACCGGGATAACGCAGCGGCACCGACGCGGTGAGCGTCCGCTCGAACCATTCGATCGTGCGCGTGTTGGCAAGCTCGTCGACCTTGGTGGGATTGACCCGGGTGTCGATCGGCCCGGCCATCAGCGTCATCGAGCGCGGCTGGGCCGGATTTTGCGTCTGCGCCATCACGGCAGCCGCCGCCAGCACCGCGACGCACGGCTGGCACACGGCGAGCACGTGGGTGCCCGGCCCCATGACTTCCAGGAACTCGATCAGGTGGTCGATGTACTCATCGAAACCGAAGCGGCCGGCGCTCAGCGGCACGTCGCGAGCGTTGTGCCAGTCGGTGATGAAGACATCATGCTCGGGCAGCATGGTGCGCACGGTCGCCCGCAGCAACGTGGCGAAGTGGCCGGACAGCGGCGCCACCATGAGCACCCGCGGCTGCGCGGTGGCGATGTCTTTCTTGAAGTGCAGGAGCGTGCCGAACGGCGTCGACGCCGCGGCCTCTTCGGTCACCTCGACTTCGCGATTGCCGACGGTGACGGAGGAAATGCCGAACGGCGGACGGGTGTGCGTCAGACCAGCGCGCGAGATCAGCTCGTAGGCCGCGGTCAAATTGCGGATGGCCGGATTGTCGGCGAGCATCGACTGGCCACCGGCGGCCATCGCCATAGTGGCCCACGCCCGCACCGGCACCATGATATCGGAATGCGCTTGATAGGCGAGGTACAGCATCCGTGGCCCACGGGCGACGCTTGCCGCCCGGCGACGGCTCACCTCAACCCCACGGGTGGAAATTAGTGCATTTCTTGTTGCACTGCGACAAGATTGTGAACATGCTTAGCGGCAGTGCAAATCTCGAATGTTAGCGGGCGAGCGCAACGATATCCGAGGCTTGAATGCGCATCTTCATCCCGCATGTCGCGTTGCTCGTACGAGCCACCATGAGGTGGCCCCAAGATATTGGTAGCGCGTGGATTTCCTGACGGGAAAGCGCAACATGGCCATGGCCAAACTCGCAATTGCCAGTAAAAACTATGGCTCCTGGTCGCTGCGCGGCTGGCTGCTGTGCAAAATGGCGAAGCTCGATTTCGCAGAGCAGCATGCAGGCACGGACGACCCGTCGACCCGCGCCGAACTGCTGCTGCTGTCGCCCTCCTTCCTGGTGCCCTGCCTCTACCATGACGGGCTGAAGGTGTGGGACACGCTGGCGATTGCCGAATACCTCCACGAGCTTAGCCCGGAGGCCGGCCTCCTCCCGAAGGACCAGGCGCAGCGCGCCCATTGCCGCGCCATCTGCGGCGAGATGCATTCCGGCTTTTCCAATCTGCGCTCGGCGCTGCCAATGAATCTGAAGGCGCATTTTCCCGGCTTCAAAGCCTGGGCGGGCGCGCGCGGCGACATCGAACGCATCACCGCGATCTGGCAGGAGTGCCTGGACAAATACGGCGGCCCCTATCTGTTCGGCAAACAACCCTGCGCAGCCGACGCCATGTACGCGCCGGTGTGCACGCGCTTTCTCACCTACGACGTGGCCATCGATCCGGTTTCTTCCGGCTATTGCCGCACCATCATGGCGCTGCCCGACATGAAGGAATGGGTGGAGGCCGCGAAGGTCGAGCCTGACGAGCTCGAGGAGTTGGATGTGGAGTTTTAGTCCTCCCCTCCGGCTTGCAGGGGGAGAGCTTTCCTGAGGGAGCCACGTGTTGACGGCAGCGCCGAACTGAACGTCCCTAATTGGCCGACGCGGCAACGGCGAAGGATGCAGGCGGCCAAAACCCACCCTGAGGCTGCCGCGGCAACCATTTAGCGCGAAAATCGTTTTGTGCTTGCCTGAAGTCTTCTGATAATTCGCTGCCGTTTAACTTGTGCGTCAGATAAATATTGCAAGTTCCAAGTACGAGGCCGGCCTCATGGGCGCTTAGGCAAAAGTCGTGGTCATAGAAGTGGAATGCGAACTGTTCATCGAAGCGGATGTCACCTGCTCTGCTGAGATCCACGGCAAGAAATAATCCATCTAGAACGATGCAGCGCCGGAGAGTCGGCCCGATATTGTTCATAACGGGGGCGCCATTTGCTCCAAGGTGCTCCACCCAGCCTGACAGAAGCTGCTGCGGTTGGTGAAACCATGGCGTATCGATAAGACGTGGGCCGATCCTGTATCCCGCTGTTCCAGCGACTCCCGCTATCGCATAGCCATGTCTGTTGAGCGCATCGTCTATCTTCTCCTGAAAAAACGCGTCGCGAATACTGACATCGTCGTGCACAAAAATAACAACCTCGTCGCTCCCGGCCTTCGCCCCGAGGACAAGATTGTAGCAGCTCGATAGCCCCCCTCTGTTATTTTCAAAGAATCGGAAATGATCAATGCCGAGCTTTTGCAGCGAGCGGTAAAGCTCCGTGTCTTCCTTAGGGCCTCGCGTGCAGGAGACGATCAACGGCTTTCTTGGCCGGACGTGCGGTTGATGCCTGGCTTGATCGACCGGCACCGCCGCCCCATTAACTGACGTGGCGCTAACCGTGAGGGACATGGGCTTAATCGGCAGGATGTGTGCATTACTACCGCGTATACACGGTCCGGTTATAGGACC
>JASHVC010000808.1 GCA_030039655.1 Xanthobacteraceae bacterium
AGCAGTCGGATGACGTCCATACTGACGGCTCCGGCGAGATCGCGATACGGCAGATGCGGCAGAACGGAGCGCCCTACAGCTTTTGGGAATCGCAGGTCGGCATCTGGACCTATCCCAACGGCCACTCGTATCTCGGCGACTATCACGACGATGCCAAGTTGGTCGCGGCGCTCAAAGACCCGTTGTTCCGTGAGTACATCGCGGCGCTGGAAAAGAAAAAAGGCAAGCAGGAAACGCGCCGCGTGCTGGAAGTGCGGCGCTGGAACAGCAACGTCTATCCGAACCTGTCGTTCATGAGCCAGTTCCAGCAGCTGCGTGTGGTGCACCCGATCGCTGTCGATCGCACTGTGGTCTACACCTACAATTTCCGGCTCAAGGGCGCGCCCGAGCAGATGTTCCGCAATACGATCAGCTTCGCCAACACGGTCAACGGCACGGGCTCGTTGGTGTTGACGGACGACTTGGAAATTTACAACCGCATCGGCATGGGGCTCTCCAGCGTCGGCGCTGAGTGGATCGAGGTCGGGCGCGGGCTGCAGAGCGACATGCCAGATGCGCATGGCGGCAGGCGCGGGCAGAATTCGACCAGCGAAATTTACATCCGCAATATGCTGGACGCCTGGCTTGCCTACATGACCGGCGGCCAGGCTAAGAATATGCGCGCCGCCTCCTGACGCCGTTCGATGGGAAAAAGCCCGAAGCGGACGCGAAGACCGGCGGCACCAGGCCGGAGACAGCCGACAGCGGCGTTAAGAAGGACAGGGCGTCTTCCGCCGCAGCTGCGACTCGACTTACGCCGTTGCACGCAATTTCTGCTGCACGAAGCGCGCCTGCTCGATGAGGGTAAGTTCGAAGATTGGCTGGCGTTGTTCACGCTCGACGCCTGGTATTGGGTGCCGACTGAGCCCGACCAGGCCGATCCGGTCGAAACGGTTTCTCTGATCTATGACGATCGCCGCCTGCTCGAAACTCGCGTGAGGCGGCTGGCAAGCCCGCGCATGTACTCGCAGGAGCCGCGTTCGCGCACCAGCCGCATCATCGCCAATATCACGGTGGAGGGTGTCGAGCGCAATTCCTGCACGGTGCGTTCGAAATTCATGATGATCGAATATCGCCGCGAGCAGCAACGGATCTTTGGCGGCACCGTGGTGCATCGCCTGGTGCAGGCCGGCGGCCGTATCTTGATCGCCTGGAAGCGCGTCGATCTCGTCAATTGCGATGCGCCACTGGATGGGATCACGGTGCCGTTTTGATGTTTGCTCTTCCTGGCAAGCGAGGGGCGCGAACACCGCGAATGATTGGCAGCGTGTATCGGATACGAATTTCGCTTTTGGGCTTGCTGCTGCTTGCCGCCGCACCGGCGCACGCGCAGCTGCGCGGCCACGGTGGGCCGGTGCGGGCGCTGGCAATTTCCGCCGACGGCAGCACCGCAATCTCCGGAAGCTTCGACACGTCGGCGATTCTCTGGTCCCTAAAGACCGATACGGCCAAGCAGGTGCTGCGCTTCCATGACGGCGCGGTGAACGCCGTCGCGTTCCTCGGTGCGGGTGCCGACAGCGTCGCGACCAGCGGCGCCGACATGCGCGTCGCTATCTGGAAGGCGGGCGAGACCCAACCGCGCACAGTGCTGCGGGGGCACACCGCGCCCGTGGTCTCGCTCGCAGTATCTCCTAACGGCACGATGCTCGCCTCGGCGTCGTGGGATCGCACCGTGCGGCTGTGGCGACTCGCCGGAGCGAACTCATCGCCGCGCGTGCTCGAAGGGCATCAGCAGAACGTCAACGGCGTCGCGTTCTTGCCCGATGGCAGCGCGGTCGCGTCCGCCGGCTACGATGCGACCTTGCGAATTTGGCCGCTCGCTCGCAACGGCGCGGCGCTGGTCGTCAGCTTGCCATCGCCGCTCAACACTGTCGCCGTGGCGCCCGACGGTGAGATTCTTTGCGCCGGCGCTGACGCCAAAGTCTACCTGATTTCCCCTGCGGGAGAAGTGCGCGCCGCCATCCCGACCGGCGAGACGCCGATCATCGCGCTCGCCATCTCGCGTGACGGCGCATTGGTTGCCGCCGCGGGCATCCGCGGCGCGGTGGCGGTGATCGACCGGAAGGAGCGCAAGGTCGTGCACACCCTGGTCGGTCCCGGACTGCCGGTCTGGTCGGCCGCGTTCTTTCCCGACAACCGCACACTACTGACTGGCGGCGCCGATCGCGTGATCCGCCGCTGGGATGCCGCGACCGGCGAGCCCATTGGCTCGGTCGCCGTCGGCGGGCCGGCCGATCCGCTCGCGGCTTATGCAGGCGATCCCGGCGCCGCGGTTTTCCGAGCCTGCGTCGCCTGCCATACGCTCAAGCCGGGCGAAGCCAACCGCGCCGGGCCGACGCTTGCCGGTTTGTTTGGCCGCCGCATCGCGACGCTGCCCAGCTACAACTTTTCGCCGGCGCTGAGGAAGCTCGACATTGTCTGGACGCCCGAAACAGTCGCCAAACTGTTCGAGGTCGGGCCAGCGACCTTTACGCCCGGGACCAAGATGCCGGAGCAGACCATCAATTCCGCCGAAGACCGCGCGGAGTTGGTGAAATTCCTGGAGAAGGTGACGCGGTGAGGGAGGCGCCTTGGTTGGCCGCAGTGTCTTGGGGAATGCGTCCAAGAAACCTTCTCCAACGAGGACCGTCACAATCAATTCGACTTCTTTACAGAGCATTGTATCGTTGTGTGCGGGCGATCCGCTCACCATCGCGAATGTGAGGAAATTCGATGAACCCTGTGTTGAGGCCACTGCCACCTCTGGGCCGCTTCCTTTTGGCGCTTGTTTTTGTGTATGCGGGAATTAGGAAGCTCGGCACCATCGCCGCCACGACCGCGACCATGGAGAAGCATGGAATTCCCCACGCCGA
>JASHVC010000061.1 GCA_030039655.1 Xanthobacteraceae bacterium
TCGATTTAGGGCCAAAATCCTTGACTTGCAGGGGGGCGGGCCTTAATTGCGCAGCGCGCCCGCGGGGGCGTAGCTCAGTTGGTTAGAGCGCTAGCCTGTCACGCTAGAGGTCGCGGGTTCGAGCCCCGTCGCTCCCGCCACACTCGCAAAACCATAGCGATTTCAGTTCATTAGCCGGCCGACTCGGAAGGCGGCGCCACTCACGCTCTTTCGAGGATTTTGTCGGTCTTCTGCCGGAAGTGGTAGCGCGGAATGGCGTCGAGATCGGTTCCGGTGATGCGGATAACCCATGCCTTCTGCCGGTGCGCGGTAGAGTGGATGGTGCCGGACGTATAGGCCTGGGTATCCCCGGGGCCCAGCGCGTAGTGCTGGGCCTTCTCCAGCACCGCACCTTCCTCCTGTGCTGGATTGACCCGCCGCCACTCGGTCATCTCGGTGACGCCACGGGCCGTGCCGTAGATCGCCCAGGAGGCACCGTGGCTGTGGGGCTTGCCGACCTTGCCGCCCTCCTGAACGTGGGCGAGCACGTAAGCGTCGGTCTCCGGATCGTGCCAAAGCTCGCGGCGTCCGATGGGCGTGCTCTCCGAAAACGTCTCGGCGACGAACTGCGGATTTTTCAGCAAAGCGGAAAGTTTTTGCGCGATGTCGGGCAAGCCGCTTTGGCCTTTTGCCTTCAGCGTCGCCGATAGATCGGTGCAGAAATTAGCAAGCGTGTAGGCCATGGCTCACTCCTCATCATGTCTTGCCGCGAGAGTGTTAGCGCAGTGTTGCGCCGCCTTCCGCGTCGGTCAATGCCGTCCCGCGCCAACGAGTTCGTTGTAGCGTTGTATGACTTCGTGCGGTGTGGCTTCGGCCTGAACGATCGATTTGAGAACGGTCTCGCCATCGATTGGACTCATGTCGATGCCGAGCTTTTCACCTTCCTCGACGACTGCAGGATCGTTGGCCATGGCCATGAAGGCCGCCGCAAGCGCTTTCACGCGATCCGCCGGCACGCCAGGCGGCGCCGCAAACGGCAGCGAGATCCGAAACTGCAACTCGGCGAACTCGATCAGCGAAAGTGCGTCGGCGCCTTTTGCCAGCTCGTGGCCGGTCGGGATATCGGGGAATTGGGCAAGGCGAGTCGTGCGGCCGAATTGCATGAGTGCGCGCAGCGCGTGGCGATTCCAGAGATCGCGCTGGCCGGTGAGCACCGAGCTTAGGCTGATGATCTGGCCATCGATCTCGCCGCTTTGCATGGCGAGGAACAGCGGCGCCGCGCCCGTGTAACCGCTCACCACGTTGATGTTGAGGCCAAGAATCTTCTTGGCGATGTTGGCGAAGATGAAGTTGCTCGACGCCGCGTTGTCGCCCCCAAGAGTGATGGCCTTGCCCGGACCTTTCAGCTCGTCGATCGATTTGATCGGGTTGGTGGCCATGACCATGAGCAAATACGCATCGTTTCGGTACGACGCGAGGCTGCCCAGCCAATTGAATTTGGCGGGATCGAAGTTGACGTTGGGATCGCCCTGGATAGCCAACATGGGCACCGCGCGCTCGAGCTTAGCGATGACCGAGCCGTCGCGTTCGAACACGTTGTAAAGCCGGTTCGCCGCCGCGATGCCACCGGCGCCCGGCTGGTTTTGCACGACGATAGACGGATTGCCGGGAATGTAATGGCCCAGATACCGCGCCACGAAGCGGGCTGAAATATCGTTGATGCCGCCGGGGGCGGAGCCGACCACCATGGTGACTTGCCGGCCTTTGTAGAACTGCTCGACCGATTGGGCGCGCGCGGGCCCGGCTGTCGTGCCGATGAGGAGCGCGCCCAAAAGACCGATCAGGTTGAGCGTCAGGCCGCGTGTCATTTCATGGCGCATTTTCACGGAAACGCCGCGAGCAAATGCCCGTAGCCCGCAACAGGCTGGCGCACGTGCAGCCTCTTCTGAATTTCCCAAACTCTCGCCGGCACCGGGTGCACCACGGGCACCTGCAGATCTTCTTCGAGCGTCTTGATGATGTGGAGGGTGCGCCAGCCCGAGCCGAGCATGTAGATGGCATCGGCCCCTTTGGCTTTGAGAAAGTTCTTCTTGATGTGGGCGTAGACCTGTTCGCCCGACAGCGTCTGTACCTGATTGAACGGTACGTCGATGCCTTCCATGCCCTTAACGGTGAAGCCCGCATCGCGGAAATATTTGGCGAAGATGGCATTGAGCTTTTCCGGGAAGTAGGTAGCGCCGACGAAGCTCTTGGCCTTGAGCGCGCGCAGCGCAGTGACGTGGTTTTGCGCCACGCTCATGATCGGCACTTTGTATTTCTTCTCCCAGGCCTTGAGGATTTTCGCCTCGCCCTTGCGGCCCAGCACCATGAACGGCGGCGCGCCATGGGGATGAATGAGGTCGCATTTCTCTTCCGCCAGCACCGCCACGAGCTTTTCGTAGTGCGGCATCATGGTGTGAAACTCGTCCTCGGTGCCGCGGCGGATATTGAGGAACAGCGGAATGAGGCCGATGCCTTCCGGCAACAGCCGGCAGACCTCCTCGGTCACGCCCGGCCGCATGGTCGGGTTGATCATGCCGACCACGCCGCGCCAACTGGAAAACGCCATGAGGGAATCCTTGTGCTTGTCAGAGACCGTAGGGGCGGGTCTTAGACCCGCCCCTACGGAACCGTTGCGCCCCGCATCACCGCGATGCGCGGCGCTCCGAGCCGCGCTCTTTGATGAACGCGATCATTGTTTCGAGCGCCTTCACCGAGTTCGGCTCGAACGGATGCTCGTTGAGGAAGGTGTGACGCGCTCCGTCGAGCAGCAGGAGATCGACGCTGCCGCCGGCCTTGCGATAATCAGCGGCGAAGCGTTCGGCGAGCTCCGGCGGCGTCCACTGGTCCTTGGTCCCCTGGAATACCAGCGCAGGCGGGAGGTACACCTTCTCGCCGCGCTCAATGATCAAGGCCGGCGTCGCCTCGATCTGTGCATCTTCATTGCCGAAGAAGCGGTCGTGGCCCTTCACCAGTTCTTCATCGCCCTTGGCCTTGGCGATCTGGTAGCGCTCAAGCGGGAACAGCACGCCCCAACCCGAGATCACGAAGGCGAGCTTGGCATCCATGCCGGGTGCCTCCTTGAGGGGAAGCGCGCGATAGCGTGGATCGTCGGGCCGGATGGCTGCCAGCAGAATCTGATGGCCGCCGCTCGAGGTGCCGTAGGCGCCGACCTGCCCGGCACTGCTGCCGAATTCGCGGGCATGGGCCTTGAGCCAGCGGATGCCGTAATTGATGTCCTGCAGCGATGCCGGGTAGGGCGCCTCTGGCGCGTTACGGAAATCGATGGAGAGCACCACGATGCCGGCCTCGGCCAGATCGAGCGCCACGTTCTGGCCGTCGGTGCGGTCCTTGTTGTTCCAGGCTCCACCATGGACTTGCAGCACTGCGGGGAACGGTCCCGCGCCGGCCGGCTGGTAGAGTCGCGCCAAGCGCTCCTTGCCGCCTTCGCGCCGATAGACGATGTCCTTGACCAAGAACTCGTAGGAGCCGCCCTGCGCCGGCGCCGCAGTCATCGGAAGTACTGTGACAGGGACTATGGCCCCGCCGAGGATCGCCGCGCCTGCTCGCAACAATTCGCGCCGTTTGAGTTCGCCGGTCATGGTGCCTCCCTGATGCGCTGTCTTGGTTTTATCCGAGGGCTTAGCCTAGCGCGGGACGGCGGCGATTTCACCCCCCGAGGAGGAGTGTGCGGCGCGAGCGACCGCGTCCTCCCAGCGCGATTTTTTGTTCGCGCACTGCGAGTTTTCAGAACGCGCCCCTCAAAAGGTCTTTCGCGTCAATCGAGCGGGGCTCTCTCTTGTTCCCTTCGCCGCTGAAGCAAAAGGAAGCGGAACGCCAGAAGGCGCAAAGTGACCAACCTCCGCAACTTGCGTTGCGGCGCGCGCCTTGCAAAGCGCGCACGCCTTCCGGCGTCCCACTGCGGCTCTCGCCAAGGGGACTTTCGTCGCCCAAGGCTCAGCGTCAGGCCATGCTTCCTGGGACTCGGCCGGAGCCTGCGATCCTATGGACCGCCAACCGGGGCGAAGATCGCAAGCTTTTCCACGGGCGTTACCCGCGCCAGCCTGTCCCAGTCCAGCGAAGCACCTCGCGCGCCGGTCATAGTGCCGGCAGGATGATGCCCAAGCCGCC